>NZ_CP017881.1:300000-432986 GCF_002761295.1 Methanohalophilus portucalensis
TTTTCTATAATTCTGTAACAGAGTAGTATAATTATTGTTCTAGTAACACGTCTGTCCATGTGTATATACAATTACTTAGTTCTAAAACGATAATTTTTATATAGTTTTCATCCTTAGTTGTTTCAGAATGTCGGATAGAATATTGCTATGGAACAGAATCACAGATCACTACCTATTCAGATTGCTCTGTGTCTTTTTCATTTTCACAATATCTTTTTCTACAGGCGTGCTTGCCAATGATTCCTATGCAGTGACTGAGGTCTATTGTAATGGTGAATTATATCCAGAACATTTCACCCCTTCTCCGGTTCTGGATGCAAATGAGTCTTTCTCATTGGCGGTTGAGATGACCGTAAAACAGGCAAGCGTTGTCGATGTCACTATCGATCAACATATTTTGGATCCTGGTGCGTATCTGGAAATACAGAAAGGCCCATGTGCATTCAATTCAACTCATTCACGTGAGTTTGCCCCAAATGAGACTTTTACTTATAAGTGGATACTCAGGGAGACAAAAAATACGGCGTGTGGGCCGGTTCCGGTTGGATTCCACTATTCAATCAATCCGCTAAATTCTCCTGAGTTAACTATTGAGCAATCTTCTATTGTTGTAACTCCCCGCATCACGGATGAATATGTTGAAGATGAGATATGGGATGATGATTATCCTCTCTCTTTAAATTCCTACATCCCACGATCAGAATCATCTTCAGGGTTTTCATTTGTTGGTTTTTTCAGTCCTCTTTTTGCTTTTGCAATAGTGGGTGTACTATTGCTTCGTCGCAAAAATTAATAATATTGTGATTTATGGTTTCAGGATCAATTGAAAAGCTACAAATATTATTAGTAAATTGAAACCATCGGATAGACTTTTATACGTACATCTCTCCCTCTTATCCAATAATCGTTGATGTGATCATATGTCTTATAATATACTTGAAACACGTAATCTTGTTCCTGATGTGAACCTCATGAAGGTCGAAGCTCCGGATATAGCAAAAGTAGCGAAAGCGGGGCAATTTGTAATATTACGTATTGATGAAAGCGGAGAACGCATCCCTCTAACAATAGCTGACTTTGATGTTGATGAGGGTTCTATAACGGTAATCTATCAGGTAATGGGCAAGACTACCAAACAATTAACAATCCTCAAAAAAGGTGACACACTGCAGGATTTTGTCGGTCCTCTGGGTACCCCCTCGGATATCCGCAAACTCGGCACAGTAGTAATGGTGGGGGGTGGTGTCGGTGTGGCTCCTGTCTACCCGCAGGCACGTGCCTACCGTGAAGCAGGCAACCATGTAATATCTATAATCGGTGCCCGCAATGAAGAAATGCTCATTCTTGAAGATGAAATGGCAGAGGTGAGTGATGAACTCTATGTGGCTACTGACGATGGGAGCAAAGGCCATCACGGTTTTGTAACCGATATTGTCAAAGATATTCTTGACAGTGACCAGCAGGCTGACCGTATTGTCATAATCGGACCACCTATAATGATGAAAGTAGGGGCCGGTGTAACTGCTCCCTATGGCGTGGAAACCCTTGTTAGCCTCAATCCAATTATGATTGATGGTACCGGGATGTGTGGTGGTTGCCGTGTATCTGTTGGCGGGGAAACCAAGTTTGCATGTGTTGATGGACCGGAGTTTGATGCCTCCGGTGTGGATTTTGACCTTATGATGAGCAGGCTTTCACTTTACAGGCCGCAGGAAAAGGAAGCTCTTGAAAGTTACAACAAAAAATGCGGAGGGGATTGCAAGTGTCACTGAAACAGGAAATGCCTGAGCAAAAACCACAGGAAAGAATTGGAAACTTCGGTGAAGTGGCGTTGGGTTATACGCAACAACAGGCTGTAATTGAGGCAGGACGCTGTCTTGAGTGCAATGATCCCCAATGTGTGGCAGGATGTCCTGTTAATATTGATATACCAGGTTTTGTTTCAAGGATCAAGAACAAAGACTTTGATAAGGCTATAGGTCTACTCAAGGAATCCAATGCCCTGCCGGCAATCTGTGGACGTGTTTGTCCTCAGGAAGAGCAGTGTGAGAAACTCTGTGTACTTGGGAAAAAGGGTGAACCGCTTGCTATCGGAAGGCTTGAGCGTTTCTGTGCGGATTATGAAAGGGATGCAGGAGTAAAATCCCCGGAAAAAGCAAAATCCAGCGGGAAAAACGTGGCTGTCATTGGTGCAGGTCCTGCTGGACTTACTGCAGCAGCAGAACTTGCAAAAGCAGGGCATGGTGTAACTATTTATGAAGCCCTCCATGAACCTGGGGGTGTCCTGACCTACGGTATACCCGAATTCAGGCTACCCAAGGACATTGTCAAGCAAGAAGTAGATTATATCCGTAACCTTGGTGTTGACATAAAAGTAGATTATGTTATAGGAAGGATAAAAACTCTTGATGAACTCCGCGATGAATTCGATGCGGTCTTTGTGGGTACAGGTGCCGGTCTTCCCAGATTTATGCGTATTGAAGGGGAGAACCTCAATGGTGTTTATTCTGCAAATGAGTTCCTTACAAGGGTCAATCTGATGAAAGCCTATCGTTTTCCGGATTATGACACACCCATCAAATGCGGAAATAAGGTTGTTGTAGTAGGGGCCGGCAACGTTGCGATGGATGCTGCCCGCAGTGCTCTCCGGCTGGGTGCAGAAGAAGTAACAGTTGTGTACCGGCGTAGTGAGGCGGAGATGTCTGCCCGTATTGAAGAGGTTGAACATGCAAAGGAAGAAGGTGTGATTTTCAACCTGCTTACCAATCCGGTCCGTATCCTTGAAGGTGAAAATAAGACTGTGAATGGTGTGGCATGCGTAAAAATGGAACTCGGTGAACCCGATGAATCAGGCAGGAAGCGACCTATGCCAATTGAGGGTTCAGAGCATGTGATCGATGCTGATATAGTAATAGTTGCGATCGGAACGTCTCCAAATCCGGTTATCTTTGTAGGTTCTGAAGAACTTGAAACCACATCTAAGGGCACAATAGTTGTCGATGAGGATGCGATGTCATCCATGGCAGGATTATGCGCAGGTGGCGATGTGGTTACCGGTGCTGCAACCGTAATCAGTGCAATGGGTGCAGGGAAACAGGCAGCTTCAACCATTAGCCTTTATCTTGGTAACCAATCCTGACAAAAGGTTAATTGAAGAAAGGATTCATATCACTATAAAATGCAAAAAAAACGTTCTACATTTACTTTTGCTTCCGCAGGCAAAAAGAGTCGTCCCAAGACCCGGAAGACGCGAAAACGATCTGATAAACAGGTGTTAGCAGATCATATTTTCTGGTGTAACTCCTGCAATGTACCTTTAATAGGTCCTGTCTGTGATATTTGTGGCCGTGAAGGTACAAAATTACCCTTGACCTCTCCTTGTGATGTGAGATTTGCTTCTGCCTATGAGCGGGAATTACTTGATGGCCTGCTACGGCAACTTTATGATTGTAATCCTTTTGTTGACAGAGTCATACTGTTGAACAAGGTTGCAGGGGATGACCGCAATGATGAGGTGCTGGTTGATGGCATATGTATCGGGCATATTTATTTTGATATCCTGCAAAAACAATTCAGGTTTGAACCCACTGACATTGGTGCCAGCGTCCTGCTAAACCATACACATTCAAAAACAGCATATCTTCATTATACCGGTCGCCATCTGAACGGTAAAAAAATCTCCATGGAAGGTATCGACCATTTTTCACCGGATATCGAAAAAGGTGACCCGGTATTGCTGCGATGTGGAAATCTGGTGGGTATTGGCATATCTCTTGAGGATTCAGCTAATTACAGGCCGGGCAAACCTTTGCTTCGGGTCAAAAAAATCAAAAAGATTTCTGCAAACCTGAAGCAATCAGCGCCTTCCATGGATTCTGTCATTAAGGCCAACCAATCTTCTCTCAAAAGAATAGAATCCAATGCGATAAACATGATAAAAGGGATTGGCAATGATCCTGCCTATTCTTCTTTTCCCGTCAATGTATCATTCAGTGGGGGCAAGGATAGTCTGGTTGTGCTGGATCTTGCCCGAAAGGCACTGGACGCCAGCCGTCTCAGGGCAATTTTCCTCAATACGGGGATAGAATTTCCTGAGACAGTGCAATTTGCACATGAGTTTTGTAATGCCAATGATATAGAACTTATTGAAAAAAGGGCAGAAAATGCTTTCTGGGATAATGTGGAGAGTTTCGGTCCACCCGGCAAGGATTTCCGCTGGTGCTGTAAAGTCTGTAAACTGGGTCCTGCTAATTCGGCTTTTGAGTCCTGCAGTGCGGACAATCCCTGTCTTGCAGTTGACGGTAAACGCAAATATGAGTCTTTTTCCAGGCAGGAGACTGCCGCAACCGAGGCCAATCCCTTTGTGCCGGGTCAGCTGAACGTTTTTCCAATCAGGCAGTGGAGGGCTATTGAGGTCTGGCTGTACATCTACTGGAAAAAACTTGCTTATAATCCTCTCTATGACATGGGTTTTGAAAGGGTGGGTTGCTATCTTTGTCCTTCGACCCCGGAATGTGAATTTGAGAGGGTCAGGCAATTGTTTCCCGACTTGTATGAAAGATGGATGACATACCTTCAAAATTGGACGGCTTCAAAGGGCCTGCCCCCTGAATATGCCGAATATGGTTTCTGGCGCTGGCAGCAACATCCTCCTAAAATGCTTGCCCTGGCAAAACAGCTGGGAATATCTATCACACCTGTTGAAACAGAAGATTTCAGCATAAGTGCAGTTTCCGGACATTCTGTCTGTAGTGGAGGCGATTTTTCCGTTGAGGCCCGGATATGCGGGGTGTCACTTTTAGAAGCAGCGGATGTAATGAGAATGCTGGGTAATGTCGTATATTCCCCTGAGATAGGTGTTGTCCTCGCAAAGGGCCGCTCATATACGGTTAAATTCTTTGCATCGGGTAACTTGAAAGTAACAGCTGCTGACAGGAAGATTGCAGACAGGATGTACAGGAATACATGTTTGCAGTTGCTACGTATTGCCCGTTGCAGTGGCTGCGGGGTATGTCTCAATGCATGTGCCAGAGGTTCCATTGAATTGAAAAACGGGAAAATAAAAATACATGACTCATGCACAGGCTGTGGAAAATGCAACGAATCCTGTGTGGTAGTCCGGTATGCGAATCGGATCATTCCTGACATTTGATGCGCTGCTTTTAATATTATGAAATAGTAATATGAGGTAGTTTATTCAGAGACTATTATCAGTAATGTAAGGGAGTTTCATGGAGTTAAAAGATATAGACGGTGTATCTGTAATTATCGAAAACAGGTGGAAAATACTTGCTTTTATTGTTTTTTTCATTGTATTCCTGGCTCTTGTGAAAATTCTTCTACCTCTTGCAGACGGTATCGTGTTGGGTCTGGTTTTTGCCTATATCTGCAGGCCTATATATGACAAGATAAACAGGAAAAACCATTATGGGGCATTCATTGCGACGATGTTTATCGTAACGCCTCTAATTATCATAATAGGCACAGGTTTTATTGAGATATTCAGACAGCTTATCTGGGTTATCGAAAACCAGTCACAGGTCCTTGAGATCATATTTGATTTTATAAGGGCAATAGTGCCGGGTACATATTTTGAACGTATCAATCAGCTTGTTTGGGAATCATCGCTTTCGATTCTTTCTTTTGCAGGTAGCCTGGGTTTTGTTTCGTATGCCAAAAGCCTGGGTATGTTTATGATCAATCTGGTTGTGGCAATCTTTGTTTGCTATTTCCTGCTGCTTGAAGGTGAAAAACTGTATGCTTCCGCTGTATGTATCGCTCCAACGGGGACCCAGTTAAATACGGGCCGTTACCTTCGGGAGCTGGACCGGATACTGAGTGGAATATTTATAGGTAATGCCTACGCTGCTCTTAGTGTAAGTACGATTTCAGTAATTGTGTTTTATGCCTTTGGTTTATCTCATATACCGGCACTTGCGACCCTGATATTTATTGCTTCTGTGATACCCCTTTTTGCCGGTTATATGGTACTTCTGGCACTGTCTGTTATCAGGTACATAGAAATGGGTGCAGAGGCTGCAATTCTCTTTTTCATTGTGTCATCTATAGTAATCTACGTCCCTCCTGAGCTTTTCCTGCGTCCATATTTTGTGAGCATGAAATCCCAGATACATCCGGTAGTACTTGTCGTTGTATTTCTGGGTGGAGGTTTTGTAGGAGGAATAGCGGGATTCTTTGCCGCACCGGTACTCCTGGGGGCTTTGGTGGCGGCTTACCGGGTATATATTGACAATTCGAACAGCCAGGATACCGAAGATTCAGGCAATGATTTGGATGAAGCATGCCTTAAGAATGATTCCATTTGAAAAAGGTTAATAAGGATTGTTCCAATTTATCCAGAAGACCCGAGGTGAGTTCATGCAATTATTGCTTATCCATTCCGATTATATTGAATATGAAGTGAAAAAAAGTACTCCCGTTGCAGAGCAAATAGAGGATTCCTTCAAAAAAGGCAGACTAGATGAAGCTTTGACCGCTTTCATGGCGGTGGAAAGTACTGATGAGGCAAACCCGAAAGATGTGGCTGAAAAGGCAGTTGCTGAGATCAAAAAGACTGCATCGCAGGTAAATACTGACAATGTAATGCTTTATCCTTATGCCCACTTAAGTTCCGATCTTTCTTCCCCTAAGATGGCAGTTTCTGTAATGAAGGATATTGAAAATAGCCTTATTGATTCATTTAATGTCAAACGTGCTCCTTTTGGTTGGTACAAAGCATTCAAAATCAGTTGCAAAGGGCATCCTCTCTCAGAACTTTCCCGAACGATCAACCCAGAAAGCGAATCATGTGGTGAAGGCGTAGATACAGCGGAAGAAGTTGTATCTGAAGCCCTGAAAGCCGAAAGTACGGCCAAATCTTACTGGAAGGTCCTGTCTCCGGACGGTGTTCTACATGATGTTGATGATTTCAATTTCAATGATCATGAGAATCTAGGTACCTTTGTAGATCATGAAATCTCTAAAAGCAGGGCTGTGGAAAAGGTTCCTCCTCATGTTGAATTGATGCGCAGGCTTGAGATTGCTGATTATGAACCCGGGTCTGATTCCGGTAACATGCGTTATTATCCCAAAGGCAGGCTGATCAAATCCCTGCTTGAGCGATATGTGCTGGATTCTTCTGCCAGGGAAGGAGCAATGGAAGTAGAAACACCTTTGATGTACGATATGAACCACCCTACACTCAAAAAATACCTGGACAGGTTCCCTGCACGTCAGTATTCCATCGAATCCGACAAACGCCAGATGTTTTTGAGATTTGCTGCATGTTTTGGTCAGTTTCTGATGAGTCATGATATGACCATCTCCCACCACAACCTCCCAATGAAAATGGTGGAACTTACACGTTACAGTTTCCGTAAGGAACAGAGGGGTGAACTGGTGGGCCTGCGCAGGTTGCGGGCTTTTACCATGCCGGATATGCACACAATGTGTGGCGATATGGACCAGGCTGTTGAACAGTTCGGTCGCCAGTACCAGATGTCAATAGATGTGTTGAAAGATGTCGGAATCGATGTTTCCGATTATGAAGTTGCAATCAGGCTAACCCGGGAATTTTATGAGGAGAACAAGGAATTTATCACTGCTCTTGCAAAGAAAGTCAATAAACCTGTTCTTGTGGAAATGTGGGAGAAACGTTTCTTCTACTTTGTGCTCAAGTTCGAGTTCAATTTTGTGGATGCCCTGAAAAAGGCAAGTGCGCTTTCCACAGTCCAGATAGATGTGGAAAATGCAGAACGATACGATATTAAGTATATCGACCAGGCAGGGGAAGCTAAAAGACCTGTCGTATTGCATTGTTCACCCAGTGGAGCAATTGAACGCTGTATTTATTCCCTGCTGGAAAAAGCCTCGATGAAGGCTGAAGGTGGAGAAGTCCCGATGCTTCCGGTCTGGTTATCGCCCACGCAGGTCAGGATCATACCCATTGCAGAGCGACATATGGAATTTGCCGAAGAGATTGCATCACGTCTTCAGTGTCGTGCGGATATAGATGACAGGGAAGAAACAGTTGGTAAGAAGATACGTAATGCAGGACAGGAATGGGTTCCCTATGTGGTAGTTGTCGGTGACAGGGAAGCCGAAAGCGGTAATGTCAATGTCACTGTGAGGGAAGAATCCAAACCAAAGAAGCCTTCCAAGATTGAGATGACTGTGGATGAACTCAACAGCCGCATTCTTGCAGAGACTGCCGGGATGCCTCAGGGTCACCTGCCTCTTGCACAAAAACTTAGCATGAGACCAAGATTCATATAATATCATCTCGAAAATTAATTTATGGATATGGAACGCGCAATAATACATGTATCCGGTGTTGTGCAGGGTGTTTTCTTTCGCTCCTTTACCATGCAGAAAGCATCCGACATCGGACTTACCGGTTATGTGGTAAACCTCACGGACGGCAGGGTTAAAGCTGTTGTCGAAGGTAGCAAGGTAAAAATAGATGCCCTGTTGGATGCTCTCAAACAGGGCCCTCCGGCATCCCAGGTCAGAGATGTCGAAATAGTTTGGGAGTCACCAACAGGCGAATTTAATGATTTCAGTATCAGGAGATAATTCATCTCCTGTCAACTACTCTTTTGGGGCGTCCCTTGACTTTATAGAATTCCATCTCTCCTTCAGGAAGGAAATTGAATAATATCTCAAAGGCTTCCTCATTATAGGCATCCTGCAGACCAGGTTTGTATTGCAGGAAACTCTTCAGGAAGTTTTCCTGAACCATCTCGCGGTCACATTTTTCAGGTTCTTCACATTCAAGACTTACCCGTAAAGTGGTGTTTCCGGTTTCACCATAAAGGAATGCCTCATATTCACCGGTCAGGTATTCCATGTTATCTCTCTGGAAGACTCCTTTTTCAACATTCACACGGTTGAAGGGTGTTCCTTCCACCCAGAATGTCTCGGCTTCCCTTTCAGGATTTAATATTCGCATATGTGTCCTTCCACATTCACACTTGTCCCTGGAGACAACTACGGTAGTATCTTCCGTATCATAATTTAGCAGCAGACTACCACACTTTTCCCCCGGTGCAAGTAATGTTGTTAGGACGATCCTGCCACATTCACCATCTTTTACAAATGTTTTTTTGTGTGGATCATAGACATCCAGATGCACAATATCCTCGGGTACATGCAATCCGTTTTTAATTCTACACTCACCGCACATGGTACCTTCAGTACTTCCATATGTGTTGTAAACCGGGCAGTCCCATACCTCTTCAAGATACGTTCTGGATTCTTCTGCAAAACTTTCCCCGCCGACCACCATTTTGTTAATTGAGGTTTCTGAGGGTTCAATTCCCTGTTTTCGGAGCCTTTTTGCAAGACGTAGTAATTTGAATACACTTGCAACAACACCGGTAGGTTGATAACTTTCAATTATGCGGGGAGGGAACGTGCATTTTCCTTCAGGTATGATTGCCATGCCAATATCCCGGGCTGCAAGGGTCATCGTGTTTGCTCCCACGTTCATTCCATAGGAAGCGCACATGATTACCCTGTCATCTTCATTAAAATTCTGTGACACAAAACTTCTGCCATATTTCTGGGCGTACCTTTGCCAGTCCTGCCATGTAAGGAAAAACGATTTGGGTACTCCGCTGGTGCCACTGGTTTCATGCACTGTATAGACATCTTTCCAGCCTACACTCTTAAAACGAAAATCCGGTGTTTCAGGAGGCTGGTTGTTTCTTATGATTTCACCTGTAACAATTGGTAATTCCAGCAAATCCTCATGGGTGGTAATATCTGCGGGTGTGACATTATTTTCCCTGAACCATTTCCTGTAAAATGGCGAATTTTCTGCTGCATACTTGACAGTATATTTGATCCTTTCATCAACAAGGTTATCCAGTTCTTCTCTTCCGAGATTTTCCATCTCCGGGTTAAAATAAGGGATAAAATCATCCTCCTTATTTATCAGCGGATAGTCTCTTCAACTATCTCATATTCTACGGAAGAAACTTCCCTTTCAAGAGAAGTGACTCCCAGTACATCTCGCAATTCTTCGATACAGTCCAGGCATACATGGACTTTCCCTATTATTTTCCCCGGTTCTGCATCTTTTTCGGATCCGCCCTCAATATCGTAATCCATACATTCTTTTCCACAAAATATACAGCTCAAGAAACCCCCTCCTTCTTATTATATTTTGAAAAGATTTGTATATATTACTTTCGACCCTTTACAGAAGGGTTATTTTTATAAGTTCTCCCTTTCTATGGCTATTGATGTCTTCTTTTTTGAACAATAGTTCCTTGACCCCTTCTTCGATGTATGAAATTAAGAGAAGATATGAACTGCTTGATGAATTGCTGAAAGAGCTCATCAAATGTTCTGATGAAGGTGACATTATTCTGGTTGAAGGAAAAAGGGATGTTTCTTCATTGCGCAGTCTCGGTATACATGGTATTATTAAAAAGGTAACCCATATCCCCCTGCTTGATCTATCCGAAAAACTGCGGGACATGGATCGCTGTGTTATTATTCTGACTGATTGGGACAGAAGGGGAAATATACTTGCAGACAAAATTTCTTCCGATCTGGAATATATGGATGTCGATGTGGATACTTCTATCAGAAATAGATTGGTGTCCCTTGTTCAAAAAGAGATAAAAGATGTAGAAAGTCTTGATAGTCACATGAAAAAAATGAAACATACTGTTTTACAACAGTATTATTGAAGTAATTCTCGGGAAGTTGTCCTGCCACATTTGCGGCAGTAGTAAAGGACATTGGATTTCATCTTCATTACTTTTAACTTTTCCCTGCATTGAGTGCATATCTTACAGGAGGATGCTTGCATCATACTACCCTCAAGCAAGCATAGTTATGGAATCAAGGCGTGCTGTTCCCTCTACTGTCCAGTAATCGCACACATTGCAATATTCTATTCCATTTTCATTGACTTCCATTTCTGAATGGCATTCAGGACATCTTTTCAGTCTTGTCATATTATTCTCCCCATATATCTTTGAAATAGGATTAGTACTAAAAGTAAATTATTCGTACCCCACTTATTAGTAAATCCCGTTTGTACTTATAGGATTATTTTTGTATTTAAATGTAGTGTGACAATTCAACTTGTTTTTTATTAAATGTTATTTTCATGTATGTTTGGTCCTTCAGGTATTTCTCAGGAATGAATATCCAAAAAGCAGGATGGCTACTACAAATCCGGCGATTCCCAGTTCATTGGTTGCTGTGTCGGCTCTGGTAGCAAGATAGGCCGATGTAATCAGGATTATTGATAGGAATACATAGCTTGCGAAGTTTTCATACATCCTGTTTCTTTTAATCTCATTGGTTTTGTTCTCCAATTTTTCTATCCTGTAACCCCGGATCGTTTCGATAACGTCATCTACTCCCTGGGGCAAATTTTTGAAAATTTCAAGATAACGATCTCCTTCAAGCTGGAAGTATTCCATCGCCCTGCCCGGCGAATATCTCTGCAACATTACTTTTGTTATGAGAGGTTTAGCATCATCAATAAGATTGAAGCCGGGATTTAGTTCGAGGCAAACACCTTCGATGAGGATAAGGGATCTTTCAAGTGTGGAAAAATCACTTGGAAGAGATAGGTTGTATTTCAGGGCGAGGTTTGCATAACTGTCATTCTGTCTCTGGCCCAGCGCATAGTTTTGCTTTGCTATCAAATTATCAAGATCAAGTTTGAAATGACGCACATTGATATCTTCCTTTTTTATATCCGCGATTCTCAGGAAAGCCTCAAAAGCAATATCCAGATTCTTTTTGTATATTCCGTAGAAAAGGTTGAGCATGTTGCGTCTCAGTTCACCATCTATGATTCCGATTGCTCCAAAATCAATGTAGGCAATACTATTATTCTGGATGAGGATATTCCCTCCATGAGGGTCTGCATGATACAGGCCATCGAGATAAACCTGCTTTAAGTAACTGGAACTAATCATGTGGGTATATTTTAAACGCTGTTCAGGATCCAGGTCCTGTATATTTTTCACCGGGGTTCCTTCCATATACTCCATTACAAGTACGCTTTCAGTACAGTAGTCGTCGTATACCTGAGGGATGTTTACATCATCAATTGATTCAAAATTTTCCCGGAAACGCTTGATGTTGCGGGCTTCATTGCGAAAATCCAGTTCCTTGTTCAATAATTCCCGAAATTCATACAGGAATTCATCAAAATCGATGTTGTTTCCAAATCCCCCGATTCTTACGATGAAAGGCTTTAGGTCTTCAATTATGGATAGGTCAATGTTAATTTTGTTTATAAGGCCGGGTCTTGAAACTTTTACGGCCACTTTTTCATTATTCAGCTTTGCTCTGTATACTTGGGCTATTGATGCACTTGCTATAGGCTTTGTATCAAATTCATCAAAATATCCCATCACCTGTTCCATTGATATTTCAGGTTCGCCGTTTTGGGTGCCCGGTATTGCACATTGCAGGCTCGAAAAGGAAGGCAGCATCTGTTCAAACTCAAGGGGCTTTACGCGATCCTGCAATTTTGCCAGTTCTCGTATGTAACTTTGGGGCAGGATATCGGACCTTTTACTCATTATTTGGCCCAATTTAACAAAAGTAGGCCCCAATTCCTCAAAAGCAAGTCGCATTTTGCGGGCATTGTGCTGGTTCTCAACATCGAGATAACAGGTACCACGTCTACCGGGTATGTAGTTGCGATTTATTTCTTTATATAGAAGACTGAAAAGATTATATTTTGTAGAAATCCTGAGAATTTCCAGATATCTGCGAACCTTTCTTAACATCAACCCGTTTTTGCATTTTCCTTATTAAATATGTATTGTTATATTTTGTGGAATAGGTTTAATTAACATATGTGAATATTTCTTCCCATGAACAATATAGTCATTATAAGATACGGTGAACTGTCCCTTAAAAGCCCGGGTGTACGCAGTTTTTTCGAACGTACACTGGTCAATAATATTAAAGCAATGCTTGATCAGCAGGCAGTTTCATATAATAGAGTTATCAGGGACAGGGGACGTATTTTTGTTGAATCAAATGACGTGGCAGCTGCAGAAGTATGTTCGAATGTTTTCGGGGTGGTCTCTACCTCTTTTGCCCATAAGGTCGATCCAAATTTGAAATCAGCCGCAGAGGAATGTGCTGCAATCGCTGGTGAGTTCATCGCAGAATCCGAATCGTTTGCAATCCGTCCACGTCGCTCGGGGAATCACTCTTTTACCTCCGCAGATTTAGGAAGAATTTGTGGCGATGCGGTGTATGAGAAACTTGAGTCCCTGGGAAGGAATCCTTCGGTGAATCTTGATAATCCTGATAAAGAGATATTTGTGGAAATGAGGCAAAACGCCGCTTATGTGTTTACGGGAATTTCCAAAGGTGTGGGTGGTCTGCCGGTGGGTACTCAGGGTAAAATGGTGGTTCTGGTATCAGGAGGAATAGATTCCCCGGTTGCTGCCTGGTTGCTGATGAGAAGGGGTGTAAAAATTATTCCTGTATTCTGCAATAATGCACCCTTTTCTGATGAAGCAACCCGACAGAAAGCCATCAAATGTGTGAAAGTGCTTAACGAGTGGTCTGCCGGCAACCCCATAAAAATGTATGAAGTTCCCAACGGAAAAAATTTACAGGCAATTCAGGACAACTGTTCTCTCAAAAATACCTGTATATTATGCAAGAGGATGATGTACAGGATTGCTTTTGAAGTTATGGAAAAAGAAAAAGCATCAGGTATTATTACCGGTTCATCCCTGGGTCAGGTGGCTTCCCAGACAACTTTCAACCTGCATGCTGAAATTTATGGTCTGGGATTTCCGATATATCATCCCCTCATAAGTTTTGACAAAACTGAAATAATCGATCTGGCCCGGAAAATAGGCACATTTGATATTTCTACTCTGAGTTCTGCAGAGTGTGGAGCTGTCCCTGAGCGTCCGGAGGTAAGGGCCATGTATGATGCGGTAGTCGAAGAAGAAGCAAAACTGGATGTTGATGGTCTTATTGACTATTCCCTGGCAAATGCCAAGGTATTGTATGAGTTTGAGTGAAAATAAGGCTTGAAGGGATGGACCTGGCGGGATTCGAACCCGCGGCCTTTACGTTGCGAACGTAACGATCTTCCCCTGATCTACAAGCCCAAAAAAAAGACTGTGAAGACCTTCAGACAGGTCTTCCTACTTCTTCTACCTGTACGCTTTCGACGCCTTCGATAGTTGCTATGGCTTCCTCAACAGGCTCGGTTCCGCCTTCCAGGTCGCCTACAAGAACTGTAGCTTTAATGGCCTTGAGGCCAAATGCGATAGGCTCTTCGGCAGTTCCGAAGAGTTCTGAACCTTCAGGCAAAACACCTGCGATCTTTGCTTTGATCTCTTCAAGATCTCTTTCTACGCCATCGGGCATTATTTTAATAGTAGCTGCAACATCTCCCATATTTACACCTCATGGACCCATAAATCCACATTTAGGACAGACGTAATTGTTACTCTGCTGTCTGCATTTTATGCATCTTCCAAGTTCGGTGTCACATTCGGGGCATGCAAAACGTGCAAAACCCTTGTCCGAAAGGTGTACACCGCAGGAGGTACAGTAATTGACCTTCTCCATTGTATTTCTCCTTATTGTGATTTTACTATAAGTATGACGGATTGAGTACATAATCCGTATATAATTTAAAATTTCCCCCTGATGTAGGTACTTGTATCCCTGTTTCCCATAATAGTCCCTGTTATTCTGGAAAAATAGTTACCATTTACAATAGTGCAATTCATTTCATGTTGTTTGAGGTAGTGTGGAAGATAGGTATCCACACAACTCTGTCCCATTCTTATGATGTCAGAAGCGGTAATTTCCCGTAATAATTTCCCCTGTTGCAGGATTCCGTCCACATCTGTTACTTTAATATATTCTGCTCCTGTCATTTGGGCAAATTTAGCACCGATTGTGTCGGATGTGACCTCCCATGAATGAGGCAGGTCGTCGTTATCTGTAAGAAGTCTGTAGGGTAGCAGAATTCGTATCCCTTCAAAAGGTCTGAGGGTAGCAGTTGTATCAATTTTCGTCTTTTCCCTGAGGTATATGCCGTACTGTTCCATAGATAGGATTGCCAGCCAGTGAGAGGTATCATCATTAAAACCTGCTGTCTTTTCCATGTCCCTTATTATATCTGCAAAGGGTCCTCCGCCGGGAACCACGAGCAACTGTATTTTTTTATCCTTTGCCCAACTTTTAAGTGACAGCAGTAATTCAGGCCCCTGTTTTATCAGGCTCCCGCCCAATTTTAATACAACTTTCTCTTTCATGTTTTGTTCAGTTTCACTCCAGCAGATTGGCGACTGCATAGGCGGGGAATACCTTTGATATATCAAGGCTCCATTTCTCTGCAAGTGAAATGCATTCAATACCCAGTTCATCACATGTGTTTTTGATCAAAAATTCACCAAGTCCTGCTGCCAGGACGGTATTTATGTCGTTTTTGTGGCAAAGTTCTGAGATTGCTTCTGTGAGCCTTTCTTTCTGTCTATCCTTTACAGCTACTGCTATCTCTCTGACATCTGCCATGTCAATTTCATTCAGGTCCGCGCAGACAACCCTTGCAAGTCTCCTGGCAGCCTCTTTCTCTGATTTCCCTTGTCCGTCAGCAGTTTCACATGTATATGCATCTTCATCGATATCGGACAGGAGGAGGTAAGCATCCGCGCTTGTGGCAAAGAGCTCAGAGGCGAGTCGGCAATTCCCCTGACTTATCGCCACACTGTCCAGCAGGGCCGCTATATTTGTCCTCAGGACACCCTGATACAATAATTCGTTGTTTGCAAGACGTTGTGTATCGGTATTGTGTGCAATTACTTTCCCGTTTTTTACAGGGATTAAATCACTTGTAGTACTACCCATATCCACAAAAAGGCAATCTTTCATTTTTCTGGCAATGAAACTTGCAGAAGCCATCCAGTTTGCTGCGGCAAGGGAGGCAGGATCTTGTGTATGTTTTACAAAATTACCTCTCTGGTCCAGAAAATCAATCTCACAGCCAAAACTGTCTCTTACAATATCCATAATGCCAAGGACCCCTGCCGTTTTGTTTTCGTAACAATCGGCAAGTTCTCCGGTCATCACAACGCCCACATGAGATGGATTGTGCTTTTCTGAGATATTTTTCAGGACCGTTGGAAGTTTTGTTTCTTTCCAGAGGGGTACATAGTGAAGTTCACAGACAGCGCCGTCTGCTGAGGCTATTTTTGTATTTGCCCCTCCTATATCTATCCCGAGTTTTTTCATAAAAGGTCCTCCTTTCGGAATTCATAATTGCCGGTAATATGTACTGTTGATGGCAAGTTCTCTTCCAGGGCATCAATCAATAATTCTCCTATTTGGGGTTTGATTATTTTACAGATGCCCACAAGCGAAGTGGTTGGCCTGGGATTTATGTCTATTACATAGGGCCTGTCGCCCATTACAATATCAACACCTGTGTACCCTCTACATCCAAGCGCCCGGGCCGCCCTTTTTGCAGTATCGATAATCAGTTCCCTGTCAGGTGTTTCATAGGGGGTTATTCCTCCCTTATAATCAATGGCAGTTTTGTCCCCTCTTCCTGTAATTTCTATGTACTGGCGATTGATTGTCAGGGCAAGAGGTGCATCTGCACAGACAAGACTCACACTCAGGTGTTCTCCTTCTACATATTCGGTTACGACCATGTCCTGGGATATTGAAGGATTGGATGTAATGATCGTATTTTCCGCAGCACATCCATAACGTGGCTTGACCACATAATTGGTATCTTTTTTGAGCTCTTCCACAGTTTCAACAAGTTGAGGTACAGGTATTCCATTGTTTTCAAGGATTTTTCCGCACTTGAATTTATCCGCACACTCCCGGATAACTGCCGGGGATGATCCCATATTAGAGGTGTGTTCCTCTATTTCTTTCACAAGCCCCGCAAGCAGGTCATCGGGTGCAATTACCAGTGCAGCATCACATTTTTTGGCCTCGGCCTGTAAAACCGTCTTTATATTCCCTTCGTTACAATATACAGGGGTGCCGACCTGAATTTCGGTTGCAGATGTCGTATATTTGATCTCATGATGGCCTGCGACAAAGCTTTCTGCAAGGCTTTTTAGCATGGCTTTACCCTCAAGCAGGAAGGTACCTCCCATTCCAATACTTGTGGCATATTCGCAAATTAAGACGTTCATATTTCGAGAAATGTTTTATTTAATATATGCTTTGGGTTTATATCAACGAGACAATAAATATATACTATCAGGACCTCTTTTTTGCAGAGAGGGATGGATTTGGAAATGTCAGAAAATCCTTTTATTCAGGCACTGTTAATATCTTTTGCAATGGCAATTTTCATGGTGGGTATGGCCATGGGTATAATGCAAATAGTAACCACTGGTTCAAACCCCGTACCTTATGCCATTATACTTTTGGTATTCGCCATAATATTCATTCTTGGCTCTGTTTTCTTTGAAAAGAGAGGGGCTGACGAATTAGGATCAATTGCTGGTGCAGCACTTGTTTCCTCGGTAAGTACCTTTTCAATCATCTCTTTTCTGGGAGGACTGAGTTTTGCTTTTAATGATGGACTTTTTTCTATAGGATGGAACAGACTAGTTTCCGCACTGGCGATTTGTATGATTGTTAGTATGTTGGTTGTCAAGTTCTTCTCTTACAGGATACAGAACCAGTATTCCTGATTAGATGCTCACATCCCACAAACTATTTATAGAACATCATACAATCCACATCATTGCAATTTCTATTATAAGTTGGACCGCTCAATATACAGGCGGAGATGTCAGTGATGGTAGGTAAAGATAAACAAGAAGATGATAACTCCTCAGACGCGGAATATTCTCCTGAAGAGCTGGAACAGCTGGTTCAGGAAAAGGATGCGGAAATTGCATCCCTGAAGGAAGACCTTTTGCGTAAGAGAGCAGAATTTGATAATTTCCGCAAACGTACCCGCAAGGAGCAGGAAGAATTCCGCAATTTTGCTGTGGAAAACCTAATGGTGGAATTGCTTGATGTCTATGATAATTTCGAGAGGGCCATTGAGTCTGCTCGCAATACCGATGATGTGAATTCGGTTGTCGAAGGGGTGGAAATGGTGTTCAAGCAATTTGTATCGATCCTGGAAAAAGAAGGTCTCAAAAGGATTGAATGTGAAGGTGAGGAATTTGACCCATCTGAACATGAAGCCATGATGCACGTTGAACATGAGGATCATCCTGACAATACTATCATTGATGTTTGTAAACCTGGATACAAGTTAAATTCCAGGATAATCCGGCCCGCTATGGTGGCGGTTTCCAAAAACACTTCTTCTGACAAAGAGGAGAAGTAAAGTTCATTGAAATGAATAGATAAGAAATATCAACTATAAATCTGATAATATTACAAAGAGGTAATCTATATGGGTAAAATACTTGGAATTGATCTGGGAACTACAAATTCCTGCATGGCAGTGATCGAAGGTGGCGAACCAACTGTATTACCAAATGCAGAAGGTAGCAGGACGACTCCCTCTGTTGTGGGATTCTCAAAGAAGGGAGAAAAACTTGTGGGCCAGGTAGCCAAAAGACAGATGGTGGCAAATCCGGACAATACGGTAAGTTCAATCAAACGTCATATTGGTGAAGGGGACTATCAGGTAACTCTCAATGGCAAGGAATATACGCCACAGGAAATTTCTGCAATGATACTGCGCAAACTCAAGGAAGATGCAGAAAGTTACCTTGGTGAAACAATTACAGATACTGTAATCACAGTCCCTGCTTATTTCAATGACTCCCAGAGACAGGCTACAAAGGATGCCGGTAAGATCGCAGGGCTTGAAGTTAAGAGGATCATAAATGAGCCCACAGCAGCTTCTCTGGCATATGGACTGGATAAAGAAACCGGTGACCACAAGATTCTTGTTTACGATCTTGGAGGCGGTACTTTTGATGTGTCCATCCTTGAGTTGGGAGAAGGTGTTTTTGAAGTACTTTCCACAAGTGGTGATACCCATCTTGGAGGAGATGACTTCGATGACAGGATTGTCAACCACATCATAAGCGAATTCAAAAAGGAAGAAGGTATCGATCTATCTGGTGACAAGGCAGCAATGCAGAGGTTCAAGGATGCTGCGGAGAAGGCCAAGATTGAATTATCCGGCGTGGGTACCACAAATATCAACCTTCCTTTCATTACAGCTGATTCAAACGGTCAGCCAAAACATGTTGACATAGATATTACGAGAGCACAGTTCGAAAAGATGACTGAGGATCTTCTCGACAAGACCCTCCAATCCATGAAAAAAGCGCTCAGCGATGCAAACCTTAAAACTTCAGATATCGAAAAGATCCTGCTAATTGGTGGTTCTACCAGAATGCCTGCAGTTGTCAGGACTGTGAAAGAATTCATTGGTAAGGATCCGTACAAGAATATCAATCCTGATGAAGCGGTTGCTGTGGGTGCTGCCATACAGGCCGGTGTAATGGGAGGAGAAGTTGAAGATGTATTGCTGCTGGATGTCATTCCTCTGACCCTTGGTATCGAAACAATGGGTGGCGTTGCAACGCCCTTGATTGAGAGGAATACCACTATTCCTACACGTAAGAGTCAGGTGTTCTCGACAGCTGCGGATAACCAGAGTTCTGTGGAAATTCACGTATTGCAGGGTGAAAGAGGCGTTGCTTCTGCCAACAAGACCCTCGGACGTTTTATCCTTGACGGCATACCACCTGCACCGCGGGGAATGCCACAGATCGAAGTAACTTTCGATATAGATGCCAATGGTATCCTCAATGTTTCTGCAAAAGATAAGGGAACCGGCAAAGAGCAGTCTATAACTATCGAGAAGCCAGGCGGTCTTTCTGATGAGGAGATCGACCAGATGGTCAAGGATGCAGAGGCACATGCTGAAGAGGATAAGGCAAAGAAAGAAGAGGTTGAGGCAAGGAATAATGCAGAAACCCTGGTAAGTTCTGCCGAGAAATCTCTCAAGGAGGCAGGAGACATTGCTTCAGATGAGCAGAAATCCAAGGTAGAATCTGCGATTTCAGATCTCAATACTGCTCTTGAAGGTAGTGACATTGAAGCAATCAAGAGTAAAACCGAGACTTTGCAGGAAGCAATGTATGAAATCTCTGCCCTTCTTTACCAGAAGGCACAGGAAGAGGCTGAAGCTTCCGGACAGGCAGCAGGCGGAGAAGGTGCTTCTACATCTGGTGCTGAAGGCGGATCAGATGAAGATGTTGTCGATGCTGACTTTGAAGAAGTAGACGACAACGACAAAAAGTAATCGAATTCAGGCAGGATTCCTCCCTGCCTATTATATTTTATAAACAAAAGACATCTTTACAGGTTTTCCCATGTCTACAAAGCGTGATTACTACGAAATACTGGGTATTTCCAAGGACGCATCAGCCAGCGATATAAAGAAAGCTTATCGAAAGCTTGCAATGAAATACCATCCGGACAAAAATAAGGAACCGGATGCTGAGGAAAAGTTCAAGGAGATATCCGAAGCCTATGCCGTCCTTTCTGATGAGGAAAAGAGAGCACAATATGATCGCTTCGGACACGCGGGAATTGATAATCAGTATTCGGAAGAAGATATATTCCGTACAGCCGATTTCGGAGGTTTCGAGGATATCCTCGAGCATATCTTTGGCGGCGGATTCGGTGGTTTTGGTGGCTTTGGCGGATTCGGCGGCTCACGCAGTTCACGCCGGGGCCCACAGAGAGGTTCTGACCTGAGATATGACATGGATATTACCCTCAAACAGGCTGCATTCGGAGACAAGGTTAACATCGATGTTCCACGGGCACATAATTGTGACACCTGTGGTGGAACAGGGGCCAAACCCGGTACAGAACCAGTCAAATGTTCTAACTGCGGTGGCAGTGGACAGGTAACCCATGCCCGTCGTACTCCCCTTGGTAATTTTATGACAGCCACTACCTGTGACAAATGTCACGGCAGGGGACAGATAATTGAATCACCCTGTGAAACCTGTAATGGTACCGGCAAAGTCAGAAAGACAAAGACCATTGAGGTAACTATTCCCAAAGGTGTGGAAACCGGTCTGCGTTTGAAAATGACTGGAGAAGGAGAAGCCGGAAGTCCAGGTGCTCCGCCGGGGGATCTTTACATTGTACTTCATGTTAAGCCTCATGAACTCTTTGAAAGAATGGGTGACGACATAGTATGTGAAATTCCCATCTCATTTGCACAGGCTGCTCTGGGTGACAGTATACAGGTTCCCACTCTTTACGGGGATGTAAAGATGAATATAAAACCCGGCACCCAGACCCATTCAGTATTGCGTCTTAAAGGCAAGGGGATGCCGCATCTGCATGGGCATGGACAGGGGGACCAGCTCGTAAAAGTTATCGTACAGACCCCTACAAAGCTCAATGAGGAACAGAAAAAGCTCCTCAAGGAATTTGACAGTCTGGGTGGAGGATCCGCCGGCTCAGGTAAAGGTGGTGTTTTTGATAAATTCAAAAATGCTTTTGAATCTGTAATCTCTCCTGATGACTCTCCGGGCGATTCTACTGCCTGATTTTTCTTTTTTCAGTAAGCTTTAACAACAATAGCATATATTATCGCTCAATCCAGTTTATTAATGTATGTTAATTGGATAGAGGTGCCTTTATGAAAATCATTGTCATAGGTGCAGGTGAAGTTGGGTATCATATAGCTAAATCACTGTACCTGGAAAATGATCTTGTTATCATTGATGAAGATGAAGATGCTTGCCTGAGAGTCGATGAATTCGATGTTCAGGTTATTCGGGGCAACGGAGCAAATGCTGCAATTCTTGAAAAAGTTTTGATCGGTGCAGATCTGCTTGTGGCTGTAACCGGTGATGATGAAGTAAACATAGTTTCATGCATGGCTGCTAAATTGATAAAACAGTCCAATAAGAACTTCAAGACCATGGCAAGGGTCAGTAATCCTGATTATATAGATAGGCCGGTAGCCAAACGTACACAGGTTGGTATTGATGTAATGGTATGTCCTGAACTTGCCCTTGCATCTGAAGTTGCTGACATTTTATCAATTCCTTCTGCTATCGATTCTGAATCCTTTGCAGATGGAAAAGTAAAAATGATGGAGTTTGTTGTAAAGGACAATAGTAATATTGCAGGCAAACATCTTCGAGACGTAGATTTGCTCGATTGCTGTATCGTAAGTGCTCTTTTCAGAGGTTCGCAACTGATCATTCCTCATGGTGAAGATATTATTCAGGCCGGCGACCACATCGTAATTATTGGTAAAACAGAAGCAATGAAGGATATTTCTTCCTTTTTTGGCGAGATCAATAAATCACGCAGCCGTGTGATGATAATCGGAGGGGGTGTAGTCGGGTTTTACCTGGCACAGCTACTTGAAAATACCCGTTTGAATGTAAAGATTATTGAAAAGGGTCGCCAAAGGTCTGAAATGGTAGCCGATAATCTTCAAAAGGCACTTGTTTTGCGTGGGGACGGTTCCGATCTGAATCTTCTAAAGGAAGAAGGTGTCGGTGAGATGGACGTAGTTATCTCTGTCACAGACAGTGATGAAAAGAATTTATTGTGTTCGCTAATGGCCAAACAGCTGGGGGCAAAGAAGGTAATTGTCAGAGCTGATCACTTTGATTACGTGCCACTTTTCGAAATGGTAGGTGTAGACCGTGCTGTCAGTCCCAGGGAAGCCACGGTTAATGAAGTACTCAAACTTACTATGGGAACGGGCATCGAAGCCCTGACGACCATTGAAGGTGAAAAGGCAGAAATTATCGAATATACCGTATCTCGCAAATCAAGAGTGACAGGAAAGCTTCTAAAAGATGTTAATTTCCCGGATGATTCACTTGTAAGCATGGTAGTGCATGGAGGAGTTACTATTATTCCCCGGGGTAACTACAGGATAAGGGAGGGAGACCACCTGCTTGTATTTTCCCTGCCCACGGCACATCAGGCCGTAGAAAAACTGTTCAAGTAAGGGTAAATTTCTGGTGTCCATAGCCGGTGACTTGAGGATAGAGAAGCCGAAAACTCCTGAATTCTGGAAATATAAAAAAAATCAGTCAAACTGATTCTTTTTATATTTGAATTCAAAGTTGTTGTTAACCACATCTCTGAAAAGACCCCTCAGGTCCCATAATAGTTTCTTGTTTGCTTTGAATAGGGCATAAAGCAGGTCTTTAAGACTCAGGCTATAAAAATTAACATTGGACAGGGATTGTGCAAGGTGATTGAGGTCCTTGTCTGTAAATTTGATAAATGTCTCTTTTACTACCAGGCTATATTCGATTTCCTTTCCGATGGTGGATCTCCAGAGAGTTTCATATTCGTTCAGGGTATCTGTGGTGTAATCTCCTTTTTTAATGGCATCCGCAGCAACTTCTGCAGCAATCTTTCCAGCTTCCATGGCATTGATTATACCTCCTCCTGTAATTGGATCTGATTGGCGTGCAGCATCACCTACGAGGATTAACCCATCACTAACTGTTTTTTCGATGGGGCCACTAACGGGAACTCCTCCATAGACCATTTCGATGATCCTCCCCTCTGGGTAAACATCTCTCATAAATTTATCAAGATAGTCGATGGCTCTGTGGTCACCTGATTTACTTCCCAGAATACCAACGCCTATGTTTGCCATATTTTCACCTTTCGGGAATACCCAGAGGTAGCCTGCTGGTGCAATTTCGTTTCCGAGATAAAAATCACAGAATTGTGGATCAATATCAATATTAGTAACAAGATATTGTACGCAGGTTTCCATATCGGTTGGTTTCAGGGAGGTATCGATCCCGGCCCATCTGCCTACCTTTGATTCCATACCGTCAGCGCCGATCACGATCTTTGAGCGTATTTCGTATTCCTCGCCCAGGTACATTGCATAAATTCCGCATACAACACCTTTTTCCATTATAAGCCCGGTTGCCCGTGTCTTGACCCTAACTTCTGCACCTGCCCTGGCACACTGGTCCACAAGGGCACGGTCGAAAACTTTTCTCTCAAGGACGTAACCTACCTCTCCTCCGGACATTTCTTCACTCATTTCAACCATTGTGCCGTCAGGGGAATATATGCGGGAGCCTGTAAGATCTGCACATATCCATCGTGGATCAGGTTCAATGTGGTCACTGAGGCAGATTTTAGAAACTCCCTCTGCACATCGCACAGGGTCTCCTATTTCCTGCCTTTTTTCGATAAGGAGTACATCAAGTCCGAGTTCTGCAGCATTTTTTGCGGCGATCGCTCCCCCGGGTCCACCACCTACGACTATTAAGTCATACATTTCTTTCATTTATTCACCTCAATAGCTCCTACAGGGCAGATTTTGGCACAGAGACCACAACTTGTGCAGCAATCATTAGCTTCCACCCATGTTTCTACAAGCTCGAGGGCTCCGCTGGGGCATACACCCACACATGCACCACAGTATCCGCACTTGTATCGATTTATCTTAATACTCATCCAATCACCGAAATAAGATATGAATTTACCTTAATAACACATGTAAAGATATATGTTTTGTCAGTAAAGGTTTAAAATTATTACATTTTACCTTTTCAAGTATCATATATGCAGGAGATTTATAAATTATTGCATGTTATCATTTATTATGGAATTTATTATTGTTTATATCACAACTTCAGGTACAGTTGAGGCACGCAATATAGCATCCGAGTTAGTTTCCAGAGGTCTTGTCGCCTGCGTGAATATGTATCCTATAAGATCGGTTTTTATGTGGAAGGGAGAAGTAAACGAGGACGATGAAGTCGTCCTTTTTGCCAAAACGACCAAGAACAATTTTGAACCTGTACGAGAGCTTGTGCGCAGCATACACAGTTATGAGTTACCTGCAATTGTTTCATGGGATATTGAGGCAGATACTGAATTTTTGGAATGGATCAGGACATCGGTATCTAATTAAAGGGGCTTATTTTCACCCTTCCTTTACCTTCCTTTTTACCGAATCTTTTTTCGGCATAATCCTTTGCAATTCCCTGTCCATGTAATAGGAGTTCTGTAATATCCTGTGGTTCATCAATATCCGTACTTGCAAGGAATGAATCATATACCCGAATAGAGAGTTTTTGTTGTGCGGCAATCATGCAGTGATTCTCAAAACTTGAACCGTAGTATTTGACCCTGAAATTCTCAGGTTTGCGGATGAACAGTATATTTGTGCCGCCTCCTTTGCCCGGTACAATAGTCACATCCGCTTTACTCGCTACTATATCTTTTATATGAATGAATTTCACAAGGGGCAGATCCGCCATAATGATCAGTATCGGCTCTTCCTTTTGAGAGAGATATTTATTCAAACAATCGTTGAGGTCCGTGTCATCCTCAATTATATTTGCTTTCACTTCCTTTTTCACGTCACAGGCTTTGGGGGTGATTATATCTATATTCAGAATCCCACCCTTCCTTAAAGTTGCAACAACATCCAGAAGCATCTTTTCGACAAAGGTTTCCCTCTGCTCCTTTGTCATAACAGTTGAAAGCCTGGATTTGGCATTTTCCTTTTTGTAGGGTATTACTGCTCTCATTTACATTCCCTGTAATGTGTATCTCGTCTGACAGGCCTGCGTCCGATTCCTCTGATGATCCATTGCATCTCTTCGGGGTGCAGGTATTCACCATTCTTTCCCCCGGATGCAACGGTGATCTGGTCTTCCATAAGTGTACCACCCAGGTCGTTGGCACCACAATTCAGGGCTACCTGTGCAAGCTTGTTTCCAAGTTTTACCCAGCTGGCCTGTATATTCGGTATATGTTTACTGAGGAGAACGCGTGCAATGGCATAGAATTTCAGGTCTTCTATTCCACCCGGGCCATATCTCCCTTCTTTAATCATTTTTTTACCCACCCTGTTATTGTAGGGCAGAAATGGAAGGGGGACAAGTTCTGTGAATTTGCCCGTTTTTTGCTGGATATCCCTGAGTATAAGGAGGTGGTCGATTCGCTCCTTCCAGGTCTCCACATGGCCATACATAATGGTTGAATTTGTGACCAGACCTGCATTATGTGCTGATTTAATTGTATCAATCCATTCTTCTGTAGTAATCTTTTCAGGACAAATTATATTTCGCACTCTTTGGCAGAGGATTTCCGCAGAGGTGCCTGTAAGGGTCCCCAATCCGGCTTCCAGCAATTTTGTGAATGCCTCTTCCAGAGAAATACCATCAACTCTGGCAGCGTGGTTGATCTCCATGGGAGAATATCCATGAATGCTTATATCTGGATATTTTTCCTTGATCGCTCGTACGATCTCAAGGTAAAAATCAAGTTTGAGTTCAGGAAGAAAACCTCCCTGTATGCAAATCTCGGTGGCGCCTGCAACATATGCTGTTTCCACCTTTTCCAGGATTTCCGGTATTGTCAGTATGTAACCGTCAGGCTGGTTGTATGAACAGAAATTACATTTCCCCCTGCACATATTGGTGATGTATACATTGCGATTCACAACATAGGTTACATCGTCACCGACTGATTCCCTGCGCAGCCGGTCTGCCATGTCAAAAAGTTCAAAAGGGTTTTCTTTGAGAAGTTTCAGGGCATCTTCCCTGGTGGCCAATCCGTTTCTAGCCCGATTTTCAATATCTTCAGGAATCATTTCCCTGCCTCAATGCTTTCATAGAGAGTATTCCTTTGCACAGGTTTGCGGCCGGCCGTTCGGATCAACCATTTTATTTCGGAAACTTCCATACTTTCCCCGTTTTTTGCACCTGCAGAGCTGGAGATTTTCTCTTCCATCAATGTCCCCCCAACATCGTTGGCACCAGAGACAAGAGCTACTTGTGCAAGTTTCTTTCCGAGTTTGACCCAGCTTGCCTGTATATTGGGGATGTGGGTATGCAGGAGGATCCGGGAGAGCGCATAAAACTGTAAATCCTCTATGCCGCCGGTGGCATACTTGCCTTCTTTTATCATCTTTTTGCCGATAGGATTGTTATAGGGCATGAACGGCAAAAGTACAAATTCGGTAAAACCAGCGGTTTTTTGCTGGATCTCCCTTATTTTCAGTATGTGATCTATCCTTTCTTCCTTTGTTTCCACATGCCCGTACATCATGGTCGCAGTAGTGGCAATTCCAAGCCTGTGGGCTGTAGTGATTACATTTTCCCACTGAAGGGTGTTCAGTTTGCCGGGACATATTATTTCGCGTACCCTGTCTGAAAGGATCTCTGCAGCAGTACCGGGCATAGTTTCAAGGCCACTGTTTTTGAGCCTTTTTATTGTGGATTCGATAGAAAGTCCGTTTTTCTTTGCAAGGTGGAAAATTTCCATCGGGGAATAGGCGTGAATATGTATGTCGGGATAATTAGCTTTGATGGAACTAAGAATATTCTGGTAAAATTCCAGGTTTGCATCTTCAAGTAATCCGCCCTGGATACAGACTTCTGTAGCACCCAACTCAACAGCTTCTTTTGTTTTTTTGAGTATATCCGATTTTTCCAGAAGGTAATTTTCCTGGTGCTTGAAAGCACAGAAACCGCAGTTTCCGATGCATTGGTCTGTGAAATTGATATTTCTGTTGACAACATATGTCACATCATCGCCGACGGCTTGCTTGCGTAATCTGTCAGCAAGGGAAAATAGTTGTAAAGGGGGAACTTCCAGCAATTTGAGGGCATTTTCTTTTGTAACTTTTCCCTCATATGCCTGCTGTATGATATCATCAGGTATCGTGGTTTTCATAGGAATCCTTCTGTTATTTTCGATAACCTTCGGAATTTGCAAGGGAATTTATTAATCCATCAAGTTGCTTACTATACCATCCACTTCTTATGTATTGCGGGTAGATTGGTAATCTTTCCTTTAATGGGATATCTCTTGCCATAGTTTTCAATTTTTCAACATCCGGCCATTCAGCTTCGGGATTAATCCAGTCAATCGTTGTGGGGGATATTCCTCCCAAATCTTTGGCACCTGCTTTAATCAGCAGGTAAGGATCAATAAGGTTTGGGGCTACCTGCACTTCTACATCTGCAGGCAGAATACTCCTTGCAAGCTGTACAGTATCGAGCATCTCTTCTTTTGATGGTGGCTTGATGCTTTCCATCCTGGTGCCAGGCTTGGGCATGAAATTCTGGATAATTACTTCCTGGATATGGCCATATTTGAGCTGTATCTCTGCAATGGTTTCGAGGGAATAGATACGATTTTCGCGGGTTTCTCCGATACCTACAAGGATGCCTGTTGTGAACGGGATATGTAGTTTACCTGCATCTTCTATCATGCGAAGACGGATTTTGGGTTCTTTACCCGGCGACAGTTCATGGGCAGGTAATCGTGCAGTGGTTTCGAGCATGAGGCCCATACTTGCATTTACAGGTTTAAGGACCTCCATTTCTTCATAGGTCAGTATCCCGGCGTTTGTATGGGGCAACAGTCCTTTTCCAATTGCCATTTCACACAATTTATAGACATAATCCACAGTTGAAGAATAGCCTCTACTTTCCAGCCACTCCATGTATTCGGGCACTTCCTCGGCATACTCTCCGAACACGAACAGGGCTTCCGTACAACCCGCCTTTTTTCCGTGGCTTAGAATATCACCTATCTCTTTTTCACCCATCAGTTGTGCATCAGGATGGGATGGCTCACGACGGAAGGTACAGTAATGGCAGTTGTTCCTGCAGATGTTTGTGACAGGAATGAATACATTACGTGCGAATGTGGCATACTCTGGCATGAATGGAGAATGAAATGATATATATCCTACATAAGATTAATGCAACACAAATACGGGTTTATATTATGGGACGTACATTTCTTTTCAGGGAGGTCCATACAATTGCTTGAAGCACTGATTGAAAAATGTCCTCGGGCGGGCAGGAAGAATGTTCTTTATTCTGCGTGTCGCTCTTGTGAAGACTTTGTGAAAGTGGATTGCATTTACATTGTCTGTGGCTATAAAGGCTATGCAAAGAGACGGTTTATTTATAAGCAAAATTGAGGCTGGCGATGCGCAGGATAATTCTGGCTTCTACATCTCCCCGGCGCAGGGAATTGCTGACACAGCTCATTGGGGATAGCTTTGAGATGGTCCCTTCTGCTTACAATGAGCTCATGGATGAGGAGTTGGACCCTCCTTCCCAGGTACTTCAGCACGCTCTGGGAAAAGGTCGTGATGTTACGACAAAATATCCGGATTCTGTGATAATCGCAGCTGACACGGTTGTATCATGCGGCGGAAAACTTCTCGGCAAGCCTTCAGATAAAGAAGACGCCATATCTATGTTGGAGATGATAAGTGGCAGAACTGTGGAAGTTTTAACCGGAATTGTAGTTATTTATCCGGTAAAAGGGATTGAGGATACTGATATAATATCTACTCAAGTTAGGATGGCGAACCTCTCTCGGCAAGATATTGCAGCTTATGTGAAAACCGGTGAACCAATGGGTAAAGCAGGGGCCTTTGCCATACAGGGACTTGGTGCTGTGCTTGTGGAAAAAGTGGAAGGGATTTTTTTAATGTGGTCGGCCTTCCTCTTTTCAAGCTTTCGCAGATGTTAAAAAAGGTAGGTGTAGATGTATTTTAACTCATGCAGGCCGATTTCTGACCTTTTCCTTTAATAGGTAGTAGATTGCACCTGTTGACAGGAGGGTGGTGACCACATAGACCATCCAGCCGATGTATGGGATGCTCCCCAGTAGCAGTAGTATGAATATGCCAGCTGCCATCTCCCGCCATCTTGTAGTAGTCCTGCCTAGCAATCCGAATAGTTTTTTTCCCAGCCATAAGCCGGCTATTATCCTTGCACAGTAGAGCAAAAAAATCATTATCAATAACAGTATCAATGCTAGGGGGATTCCAACCACTGTTACTGCAAGTATAATTGATCCCATGAGGATTCCCAGCAATGATAAAAGGCCGGCTATAGTCTTGTGAATTGGTTTATCCGTGAGATGAAAGGTCATATCCTCTATGCTATTTGTTGCCAGGTAGAGAATTATCCAGCCGGTTAACAGTAACATTATGTAACGCAATAACCAGAATACAATATCCATGAATCCATATCCATTTTCATCGGATTCTGTTATACCCGGTTGCGTTTCTTTAGAGGTAATTCTTTCCCCTTGAATAGTGGCATCAGAAAGGGTTTGTATTTTATCGGTATCAACATCCAGTTCCCCTGCGACATTCCCGCCAAGTATTATATTCCCGAAGTTTCCTGACACATTGCCCGCAATATCTCCGTAGAGGTATGCCTGATTTGTGCTGGCTGCCAGATCTCCTCCAATTGTTGCATTTTCTTCCAGGATGAATTGGCTGCAGCCTGCAATTACATCGTCTCCGATACTTCCTGATATTTTCAGTGTCCCGGCTGCTATCCTGGCATCATCGGCTATGTTTCCTTGTATTGTTATTGTACCGCCCGCAGCTATCAGATCTCCGGCAATATCTCCGTTGACGGTAATGGTACCTCCGGTAACGATCAGATCACCGTTTATGTCACTGTTGATCTGCAGATTGCCTCCTGCAGCATAAACATCATCATCGATCTGTTGTAAGATTTCCATATCCTCTCCACCATCATATGAGGTGAAGGCAAAAACAGGTTGGATGTTTAACAGTACACCTACCAGTAACAGGATAGCAAAATTTCTGATTTGTATAGTATATCCCCCGTAATGAATTGGTTGAAGAGGTATTTAAGGAACACCGGTCATTCCCGATGCTGTTGCTTTATGATATCCAGCGTGTTCATAACACCCAGGGCAACGCCTTCTACTTCGATGCCTCCTTTTCCCTTTGCCCCGTCCCCAACGACGTAAAGGCTATTGATGGGCGTGGTATTGCCTATATCCGATCCGGAGGATGCCCGGTTTACGGGCCAGCCGTCATAATATGACTGGGTGAGGATTACTTCGTATTTTTTATTGGGGAAGACTTCCTTGAGATCCTGCAGGCCAATTTCAATCTCCTCTTCAAGCTTATCGATTTTTTCCTGCTGGACACTTTGGTGTGCCATTACCAGATGTTTCTCTGCAGGAGCAAGGTTGGGGTCTGTGTTGGTCACTTCATTGATTCCATTGACCCGGCGGCAGTAAGGTGTCAGGAGAATGCCGTTGTGGCCGATCAAAGGCTCCTCTGAGGCCAGGCATATCTTAATTCCTGCAGACGGTTTGGCATTGTCTATTTTTTCTTCATAAGCATTATTAATGGTACCTGAGTCATAAAGATCTCTTGTAAATGGGTGGCCAATATTGCTTATTATAACATCGGAGTAATGTTTTTTTCCATCTGCTATTAATCCCCGGGCTGTATTGTTTTCCACAATTATCTGACTCACTTCGGTACTTTTATGAATTTTTCCGCCATTTGAACGAATTATTTCTACAAGAGCATCCGTAACTCCTTTACATCCACCCATCGGGATTCCTGTTCCTCCATAGCGGTAGAGATTCTCAAATATTTCAAAAGCTTCCTCTGCAGGTACATCTCTGTTTGTCAGGCTCAGTGCCCAACCGCAGAATGAGTTGGCGGTTTTGTGTGCGCTATCTTCATTCAGGTATTTACGAATCCAGTTTTCAAAAGAAATATTTTTAGGAGGCCACCTTCTGGTGGTAACTAGAAGAATTGCAAGTTTGAGCCTGTTCCACATGGAGAATTGTGAACCATATTGATTGAAAGATATATCTTTAAATCCGGATTTATAATTATTTGAACCATTTGCGGGTATACGGATCATGGCCATAGGTTCACAGGGTACGATTTCCACGTCTGCACCTATTTTCCTGAGCAGGTTGCCCAGAGGACCTGTAGAACCATGAGGTATCATGTGCAATGCTCCCGTAGACAGGCTGAAACCGTGATATTCGATGTTTGTAAACCGCCCTCCTGTAATGGGTAATCTTTCAAAAACTTCTATTTCATGTCCTTCGACTGCGAGTGAAGCCGCGCTTAAAAGACCTCCGAGACCTGCTCCGATTACATTGATTTTCATTTTTCAGCCTCGATAGCCTTAAGGGGACAGTAGAATGCACATACGCCGCAGTTGGTACATTTGTCAGTAATATATGCATTTCCTTTGACTACAATGGCATCCTGTTTGCAGAAAGCGGTACATTGTCCGCATCCGACACATTTTTCATTGACTCGCATATGATTCTCCGCTATTCTGGTAGGTGTAATATGTTTTGAATTCTGATATGGATTGGAATTGAGATGAATACACAATTTATTAATATTTAGTTTTCGTTACTTTAAAGGTAGTAATTGTGGAAGCGACCCATTGTTAATTATCAATGGTGATAGTTATATATCTCCTTGTTCATATATTCTTAAATGGTGATTGGATGTCTGCAGAGATAATACAGGTAGTATCCCGGAAAAAGGGTGAAATTGTTTCAAAAAAGGTAAAGGCAGCGCCCTATGAATTTACTATCGCAACTCGTGCAAGATGGGAAATGGTGATTGCGGATAACGATCTGGAAATCAGGGCAGGAGAATACAAAAAGATTCCTGTAAGGGAAATCACCCTTGATCCAGATACTCTTGCAATGCCATGCGCTTTTACTTATCATGCGGTTGCTTCTGTTCTCAAGATTGCTTCTACTGAGGGGGCATGTCCTGTGGATAAAGAGCGTACTGTCAGGTATGCATATGTCTTCGGCCAGACAAATGGAAAAATCAGGGAAGGGGACCTTCTCGGCGTCCTGAATGTTTTCCCGATAATGTTTACCAGGGAAGCCATGACTCCTACTGAAGTTGATTGAGGGGTATTGGGATGGAAACCTGTTTGATCTGTGGTGAGGCTCAGGATTATAAACAGTATGGTAATTACAATATCTGTACTACCTGTGCTGATGTTATGGAAGATGTGATGGGGGAATTTTTCCTCCGTACAATTTGTAATTGCTCCAAACCCCAGTCACATGAAACGTATTTCAGTTATTTGAACAGTACCTCAAAATACATTTCTGATTACAAGAAAATCACATCCCGTTCGAAAAAATATGAAAGACATATTTCCGAAAAAGCTTCGGATGCGATTGAAAAAGTGGAAGTCCCTTCAAAGCAGCGATATTTTGAAAGAATGCAGACTGTTGTAAAATGGCTGGAAGACAACCCGGCGTTTTATCATTATTATTTTAAGAAATATTATGTATGTCCTTCTTGTGGCGCTTCTATCTTTGACAGGTATTCAAAAGAGGAAGTAGGGGATTGGATTGTTATTTCCTGTTCGGAATGTGGTGAGCTGATTAAGAAATACTTCGCTCCAAAAACTCTTTGATATATACATTCCCTACTATTTTTTAATTTCAGCCATATTTGTATTTTGTATTTCTCACGTCTTGTGTAATGCCTTTTTTTAAATCAACTTTTGATTATAAAGCGTGATAAATCCAATATGTTTTTATGTGATGATTCATTAGAAGATTCAAAATAAAATCCAGTGGACCATTTATTATACAAATGCAGTGACGTTACATAAAGTCAATTGGTTCACATTTATTTGATATTCATAATCAGGTGAGTTATATGTCAGATAGTAATATCGTATATAGTTACATCCCGGTTGCGGTGTTTCTTGTCGTCTCACTACTGATGCCTCCAATGACGATGCTGATCGTAAAATTGCTCAGTCCAAGGAGCAAAGGCGCGGAGAAATATTCCACTTATGAGTCTGGTTCGGTTCCTACCGGCCCTGCACGTATCCAGTTTAGTGTGGAATACTATCTCTATGCGATCGCATTCGTGTTGTTTGATATCGAAGTCCTCTTCCTTTACCCGTGGGCTATGATATACAGAGGTAATACAGGAGTAGATACGACGGTAGCGGTAGTCGAAATGCTTGTGTTCATTTTTGTTCTCCTGTTCGGTTATGCATTCTTATGGAAGAAGGGGGCCCTTAAATGGATGAAGAATTAAAAGAAAAATCCTATGAACAGCCCGTTGCTAAAGAACAGGGTGCAGAAGAAGAAAATATTCCCGGTGTGGTAACCACCACTTCAAAGGAAATAAATAAATTCCTCCAGAAGACCAAAGCTCAGGACTTTATAAACTGGGGTCGTAAGAACTCTTTATGGTTTATGGCCCAGGCAATGGGATGCTGTGGTGTAGAGATTATTGTAACAGGTATGTCTCCTATGGATACCGATCGTTTTGGTATCATTCCCAGGAACTCTCCCAGACAGGCAGATGTTATGATAATCAGTGGGTATGTTACAAAGAAATATCTTCCCGCTCTCAAGAAATTATATGATCAGATGCCTTCTCCTAAATGGGTAATCTGCATGGGTGACTGTTCTATAAGTGGCGGTCCCTTTTACGAGTCCTACAGTACCGTACAGAATATAGATGAGATATTCCCGGTTGATGTTTTCATCCCCGGCTGTCCTCCCAGACCTGAAGCATTAATTCAGGGCTTCCTTGAAATCCAGAAAAAGATTGAAGCCAGGGAAGACAAGGGTTCAGGATATGATAGGTGATATCATGGATGCGGAAAAGATTATTGATTCACTGACTAGTAAGTTCCCGGAAGCAATCTCAGATACAAACACCGAGTCTGAAAGACGCATTTCTGCATATGCTGATGCTGATAATATTGTGGAAATATGCCAGTATCTAAAAGATGAACTCCAGTTTGGACACCTTTGTTCTGAAACAGCGGTAGATTTGATTCAGAAAAACGAAATTGATGTTGTGTATCACATAGGTTCTTATGATCATCCGGTAGTGCTGACATTGAAAGCCAAACTTCCCAGGGATAAACCGCAGATTGAATCTGTTGTACCGGTTTACTGGAATGCTAACTGGTATGAAAGGGAAACCTATGAGTTATTTGGTGTACAGTACAAGAATCATCCGGACCTGAGAAACCTTGTCCTTCCGGACGAATTGTTGGGAGACTGGCCTCTACGTAAGGATTACGAAGGATTCCCCCAAAATACTGCTAAAAACCTGGTGTGAGTGATAAATATGGATACTAATGTTGGTCCTGATGAGATGCTTATCCACCTGGGTCCTCAGCATGTTGCACAACCCGGACCTTTCAGACTGAATGTCAAAGTGAAAGGTGAGACTGTGCAGGACTCTGAGGTCGAGATTGGTTTCATCCATAAGGGCATTGAAAAAATACTGGAAAGCAAGACCTATCTTCAAGGCATTCCTGTGGTTGACAGGGCATGTTACCTTGCAGCCCTTTCCAATGAGGAAGCATTCGTGGGCAGCGTAGAAAAACTTGTAGGCATTGAACCAACTGAAAGGTCACAGTATATCAGGGTTATAGTTGAAGAACTTTCCAGGATACAGAGTCACCTGCTTGGATATGCGGAATATGCTTCTTTCCTTGGATTTGTCTCAATGTTCATGTACCCGATAGCTGTAAGGGAAAAAGTACTGGAACTTCTTGAAATGACCACCGGTGCAAGGATTACGCACTCATACCTTCGTTTTGGTGGTGTACGTGACGATCTGCCGGAAGGTTTCGAGGCAAAATGCAAGGAAACATTCGAGTACGTCAGAAAAGGTGTTGAGGAATGGGGCGAGTTGATGAAAACCGATATGATCTACAGGGAACGTACTGTAGGAGTCGGTGTCCTTACTCCTGATATAGCCAGCGACCTGGGAGTTTCCGGTCCGCCACTGCGTGCAACAGGTGTTGCTTTTGATATAAGGAAAGATGATCCTTATCTTGTTTATGATGATTTTGACTTCAAGGTTTGTACCGAAACTGCAGGAGATATTGACGCACGTATCTGGGTGCGTATCGCAGAAATATACGAAAGTATGTATATTATCGAGCAGGCTCTTGACCAGATACCTTCCGGTCCACTATTCCCGGAAAACCTCCCGTATGATCGCAGGTCCCCTGTCATGAGGGTTCCTGAGGGCGAGGTTTTCCACAGGGTTGAGGATCCAAGAGGAGAAATGGGATTCTATATGGTTTCCGACGGTTCAGACAAGCCATATCGTGTAAAGATCAGAGGTCCCGTATACCCTACAATGCAGGCACTGCCACCTCTTATAAAAGGCACCCAGCTTGCAGATGTTGTAGCGATTGCGGGAAGTATGGACGCATGTACCAGTGAGGCGGATAGGTGAAAATATGTTCGATATTCCAGCAAACATTTTTCCATGGGTAAAAGCAATCGTTGGTCTTGCGCTAATAGGAGCTCTTTTTGGAGCCGGAATGGCCGCTATCTGGATTGAACGTAAACTTGCCGGTGATATACAGGAAAGATATGGTCCCAACAGGGTAGGTCCGATGGGTCTGCTGCAGCTTGTTGCGGATGCAATCAAATTGTTTACAAAAGAAGATATTATTCCTGCCAGAGTGGACAAGATTCTGTATATAGGTGCACCGATAGTAATTATGATGTCGGTCTTTTTGATGCTTGTTGCTATTCCCTTCGGGGCTGTTTACATAAACGGTGTCGAATATGTATTGGCAGCAACCCAGATGGACATAAGTATTCTCTACATTGAAGCCGTTTCTGCTATTGCCGTTATCGGTATATTTGTACTCGGATACGGACAGAATAACAAGTATGCAATGATGGGTACTTTCCGTAACTTTGCAAGAATGATCGGCTATGAGATTCCTCTGGGAATCACCATCGTAAGTGTTGCCGTGATGGCAGGCTCTCTTGATGTGGTTGAGATCGTCCATGCCCAGAGTCCCATATGGTATGCATTCCTGCAACCTATTGGTTTCATAGTATTCTTCATTGCTATGATGGCTGATATGGGTCGTCTTCCTTTCGACCAGAATGAGGCTGAAGAAGAACTTCAGGCTGGTGTTTTTACTGAATACAGTGGCATGAGATTCGGTCTGGGATTCTTCGCAGAATACTTCCATTTGATTCTCGGTTCATTCCTGATTTCACTGCTTTTCCTGGGTGGATGGAACCTTCCGGGATTTGTAACTGATAATATTGTACTTGGAATAATCCTTCCAACACTGTTCCTCATAGCCAAGGCAACGATCGTTATGATGTTTATTATAATGATGCGTTGGGCTGTTCCGAGGTTCAGGATCGACCAGGTGGTTGATCTTAGCTGGAAGAAACTCCTGCCCCTCTCCCTGTTGAACCTTGGATGGGCCATTGCATTAGGTTTGTATCTGGGAGCGTGATTAGATGGTTCTGAAAAATATCACAAGAGCTTTAAAGAACATCCGAAAGCCCCGTGTTACCAGAATGTATCCTGAAATACGCTCGGAATTGCCTGAAAGGTTCAGAGGGCTGCAAAAACTTGATAAAAGTAAATGCATCGGGTGTGGAATATGTGCAAATACCTGTCCCAACTGCGCAATCAAGATTGTGAGGGCCAGGGTAAGTAAAGATAGTACCAAGACCCGGTGGTTCCCCGAAATAGATGTGGGCCACTGCCTGTTTTGTGGTCTGTGTATTGACCAGTGTCCGCAGGATGCCCTCTCAAGTTCAAAGATTTATACAGATGGTATAATCACGTGGAAACATGAGGATCTTCTCTTTACACCAGACCAACTGGCAAGGGAAGAACCTATTGACGCACCGGAGGCTGAACAATGATTGGAATAGGAGAAGCTTTAGTCTTTTTCATATTAGCAGCCGTGGTAATTTTCTTTTCCCTGGCAGCAGTGTTGGCTAAGGATATAGTAAGAGCCGCACTTGCACTCATCTTTTCGATGTTTACAGTGGCAGGCCTGTTTATCACGCTGAATGCCCAGTTTTTGGGTGTCGTACAGATCCTGGTCTATGTGGGCGCAATCGGTGTGCTGATCCTCTTTGCAGTGATGCTTACAAAGAATACAATGGGAAGTGATGATAATGGCAACTGATAAGCCAGATATCTGGGATTCGTTTGTACACGAGTTCAATCCCCGCAGGTTCCTTATCCGTCTTGCACACATGGAAATCCCTCCACTGGAAGTAATTGGAAGGGCATTTGCAAGGGCGGCAATTGTAGGTTTGTTCCTTGCGGTGGTCCTCGTATCCCTTTACGGGACGTCCTGGACAACAGTTGACCAGCTCCCACAGAATCTGGAAGACCAGAGTAATATTAAAGCCATAGGTACCCTGATATTCACTGAGTTTGTAGTACCATTCGAAATTCTTTCAATTGTACTGCTGTCTTCACTCATGGGTGCTATTTACATGGCAAAAGGAGAGGATAACCAATGATTCCCCTTAATTGGTATCTTGCACTTTCTGCAATAATTTTTTCCATAGGTCTCTATGGTTTCATTTCACAGAAAAACGGTATTCGTATCCTGATGTGTGTGGAACTTATGCTAAATGCAGCAAACATTAATCTTGTAGCTTTTTCCAGTTACAATGACGACATGAGCGGTCAGGTATTTGCTCTCTTCTCGATAGCACTGGCAGCAGCAGAAGCAGCAATAGGTTTCGCAATCATGATGTCCATTTACAGGATGCGGGATGCTATCAATCTTGACGAGCTTAACTTGTTGAGGTGGTAATGATATGGCTTATGATAATTTAGCGTTTTTAATACCACTTTTACCCGCACTCGCCTTTGTAATTACCTTCTTTGTAGGTAAGAAAACCCCATATGGCGGAGCATTAATCCCGATATTCGCAATAGCAGCATCCTTTTTGATCTCTCTATTGATCACTATAGGATTGCTGCAGAACCCTGATCAGGTAATTAGCCAGTCCTATCACTGGTTTGCAATTCTTAATCTGGGTATCCTGATAGATCCGCTTGCAGCGGTAATGCTCACAATGGTGACCTTTGTAAGTCTGCTTATTCACATCTATTCAGTAGGCTACATGTCACATGACCCGGCCAAATCAAGATACTTTGCAGAGACCTCTCTTTTCACTGCGTCTATGTTGAGTTTGATATTGTCCGACAACATTCTCCAGTTATTCATAAGCTGGGAACTTGTGGGTCTGTGTTCTTATCTGTTGATCGGTTTCTGGTACCAGAAGCCCAGCGCTGCTTCAGCGGCAAAGAAGGCTTTCCTCACCACGAGGATTGGAGATGTCATGTTCCTTGCAGGTATTATTGTCCTGTTTGCCGACCTTTTCAAACTGGTAAACGGCAGTATTCCCGAAGGTGTCTACCTGCTCCGCTTCGATGAGATCTTCTCATACATCCCCGAAATAGCTGCTATGAATGCAACTTTCCTGGGATTTGAGGTCAGCCATCTGACTATAATCACCCTTCTGTTCTTCGGAGGTGCCGTTGGTAAATCCGGTCAGTTCCCGCTACATGTGTGGCTGCCTGATGCAATGGAAGGCCCAACAACAGTTTCGGCTCTTATCCATGCTGCAACAATGGTTACAGCCGGTGTCTATCTGGTTGCAAGAACTTTCCCCATGTTCATCGCTGCACCACAATCTCTCATAATAGTGGCATATGTGGGCGCTTTCACTGCACTGTTTGCCGCAACAATGGGAATTGTGATGAATGATCTGAAACGGGTACTTGCTTATTCTACCATCAGTCAGCTTGGTTACATGATGCTGGGATTGGGGATGGGAGCAGTCATCGGTGCAGAAGCAGTCGGTGTATCTATATTCCACCTTGTCAGCCACGCATTCTTCAAGGCACTTCTTTTCCTTTGTGCCGGTAGTGTGATCCATGCTGTGGGAACCCATGATATGAGGGAACTCGGTGGTGTGGCAAAGGTCATGCCGATAACAGCAGCAACAATGGTAGCTGCATCTCTTGCCCTTGCGGGCTTTGGTATACCCGGAACCTCTATAGGAAGTACTGGTTTCTTCAGTAAAGATCCAATAATTGAAAATGCGTATCTCTTCGGGGAGCATGCAGGAAACTGGTTCCCATACCTCTTTGCAATCGTGGCAGCACTGCTTACTTCACTCTACATATTCAGGTTGCTGTTCATGACATTTGCCGGAAAACCCAGGACCAATTACGGTGGACATGAATCTCCTGCATCAATGACAGTTCCGCTTTCCATACTGGGTATACTTGCCCTGATTTTCGGAGCTATCGTTGTTGAGCCATTTAACAAGTTCGTAAGCGGTACTTTTGTGAACAATTTTGTTAACATGGATATCCCTGCTCTGGCAGAGGTGGGTAACTATGAACTTGCCCATCATGCAGGCCACGAGCCACTGCTCATCCTGTGGATGCCTGTTATCGTTGCAATCATCGGTCTGTTGATCGCCTTTGTGATCTACTATCAGAAAGCAATAGACATGAGCAGGTTTGTTTCAAAAGATAATGTTGTTTACAAACTCCTCTACAACCGCTACTATCAGAATGAGATATTCACCCAGCTCTTTGCTGTCAAGTTTGTCTATGAAGGTCTTGCTATGGCAGGTTATCACATAGACAGGTTTATTGACGGTATTGTCAACGTAATAAGTTACCTGACAATAGAGGCAGGGGATTCCTTCAGGAAGATACAGACAGGAGTTATACAGCACTACTCGGTGGCTGTCATTACGGGAGTAAGTCTCCTGGTAATATTGATCAAGCTAGTCATGGAGGTCTTCTAATGTTGCCGGTATTATCACTCATAGTGCTGATTCCTCTATTGTTCTCAGCATTTGCATTCCTTACTAAGAAAAGGGAACAAGCTCGTGTGGTGGCCCTTATGGGTACACTTATCACCCTGATATTGACCCTTTACATGTATTTCAGCTTCGACAGTTCATCAGCTGCGATGCAGTTTGAGGAATTGGCAAGCTGGATTCCAAGTCTTGGTATAAACTACCATCTTGGTGTCGATGGCGTCTCAATGCCCCTTATATTGCTCAATGCAATCGTAATCCCACTGCTAATACTGTTCACCTGGGATGATGTCAGATCAACTCCCAACAGGTTCTATGGTCTGATCCTGGCAATGCAGGGAGCAGTTATCGGTGTATTCGTTTCCCTGGATTTCTTCCTCTTCTATGTATTCTGGGAACTTACACTGATCCCGCTGTTCTTCATGGTGAACATATGGGGCGGTCCGAATAAGAGACATGCTTCAATCAAATTCTTTATTTACACCCACGTGGCTTCCCTGGTGATGCTTCTGGGTATCTTTGGACTTTACTTTGCTGCCTGGGACCAGACAGGTGTGGCAAATATGGGTATTGCTCATCTTATGAGCCAGTTCCCGATGATCGGGTCAGGTATTGCCAGAGATGCAATATTCCTTGCACTTCTCTTCGGTTTCCTGGTGAAACTTCCAATAGTACCATTCCATTCCTGGTTGCCTGATGCTTATGCAGAGGCACCGACTGCTGGCAGTGTACTATTCATCCTGCTCAAGATCGCAGGCTACGGAATCTTCCGTGTTATCCTGCCAATGCTTCCTGCTACAGGAACCCCGGATATGATGATTACAATCTTGGGATTGCTTGGTTCTGTAAGTATTGTGTATGGTGCATTCCTGGCACTGTCACAGAAGGATCTAAAGAGAATGGTTGCTTATTCCAGTGTAAGCCACATGGGATTTGTGGCCCTGGGAGCTGCAGGTCTTGTTGCACTGTCCATTTCAGGAGCAATGTTCCAGCAATTCTCCCACGGTTTGATCATGAGTATCATGTTCATGTCCGTAGGAGTGATTCAGGCATCTACCGGTACCAGGATCATCAATGACCTGGGAGGCCTTGCTACCAAAATGCCCAAACTGGCGGTTATAATGATGCTGGCTTTCATGGCATCTCTCGGATTGCCAGGTTTGACCGGTTTCATCGCCGAATTCATGGTTTTCACTTTCAGTTACGTGAATGTGCCAACATTTGTAATACTCGCACTGTTTGGTGTAGTCATAACTGCTGGTTACCATCTCTGGGCAATGCAAAGAACTATGTTTGGAGTCTATAATGGAAAGATTGGAGAGGTCTTAGACCTGTCCAACGTACAGACCTTCTCCATGGCAGTTATAGCCCTGCTGGTACTGTACTTTGGATTGAACCCAAGTCCGGTGCTGGATATGATGATTACAGGTTCGAATGAAATAGTCAGCCTTATGGCTGCAATGGGGGTGTAAGAATGGTAGATTTGATGTTACTTGCACCTGAGATTATAGTTGCATTGACTGGATTGATCGTACTCACGATTGGTATTTTCATGGGTTCGTCATCCAAAAACGTACTTGGCTATATTGCAACAGCAGGCTGTCTGGCAGCCCTTGCAATGGTGATCGGCAACTTCAATGCTTCTGCATTGATGTTTTCCGATACTCTGAGTGTGGACCCCCTTTCCCAGTTCTTTAAACTGGTATTTTTGGTGGTTGCTCTTATTGTGTCCATTGCATCTATCAAGTACACTGAAGACAATACAGACACGGAAATCTTCTATGCCCTTGTGCTGTTTGCCACCTTCGGTATGATGTTTGTGGCATCTGCCAATGACCTCATGGTTCTTTTTGTGGCCTTTGAACTGGCAAGTATAGCAACTTATGCCCTTGCCGGATTTGAGAAGAAGAATCCCCGGTCTGTCGAAGCATCTATGAAATACCTGCTTATGGGTGCTCTCTCAGCGGCCCTGTTGCTTATGGGAATATCCTTTGTTTATGGTGCAACTGGTACCACATCCATTCCGGGCATCGCCCAGAATATGGATGTATTGGCCTCCAATGCAATCGGTTTACTTGCAATAGTACTCCTTATAGCAGGTTTTGGTTTCAAGATTGCTCTTGTACCATTCCACATGTGGGCTCCGGACACCTACCAGGGTTCACCTTCTGTTGTATCGGCTCTTCTGGCCGCAGGCTCTAAGAAGATGGCATTTGTTGCTGCATTCAAGGTATTCATAGTAGCCCTTCTGGCAATCCAGGCTGACTGGAGGATGGCATTTGCGATACTGGCAGTAATTACCATGACCTACGGTAACCTCGTGGCCCTGTCCCAGAGAAGTGTGAAACGTATGCTCGCATATTCCTCTATTGCACAGGCAGGCTACATTTCAATGGCATTTGTTGTCCTGACCCCGATGGCACTGACCGGAGGTATACTCTATACCCTTTCCCATGGTTTCATGAAAGCCGGTGCTTTCATAGCGACTGCCGTTGTAGTCTACATGGTTATAAAGGAAAAGAGGGATACGGAAATCCCGGACCACCTTGATAACTTCAAGGGACTGGGTAAGAAAATGCCAATAACTGCACTGTGTCTTACTGTATTTGTACTTGCACTTGCAGGAATTCCGCCAACAGCAGGTTATATGAGTAAGTTCATCCTGTTCTCCTCGACTATTCAGTCAGGAATGGTATGGCTTGCAATAATAGCAATCTTGAACAGTGCACTTTCCCTGTACTATTATGCAAGGCTTGTACGTTACATGTATGCAATGCCCCATGAAGGTGAAAAAGTATCCGAGCCTGTTCCCTATGTAGCAGCTCTTCTGATCTCCCTTGTGGGTGTAATGGCTATTGGTCTGTGGCCAGAGCCATTCGTTGAAATTGCAATGCAGGCAGCCAGTGTACTTGTCGGAGGTATCTAATATGGCAGATTGTGATCTATGTGGTGTGTCAATACCCACCGTTTGTCCGATAAAAGTGTTTGAACCCCGGTTCGAACACTCTTATCCCGAAGGAATCTGGAAAGGTCTTTGCGAAAAATGTCTTGACTCTGCAAAAGGCACATTTGACGAAAAAAGAGATGAGGAAGGAAAATGCGTTCCCGGCAATAAATTCGATAAATGTGATCTATGCGGAACCACATGCCAGCTCTATGACATAGATGTTTTTGTTCCCTCTTTCAAGAATGTATATGATGAAGAGGTAAGACATCTCTGCAGGCGCTGTCTTGAAAGCTGCAATGAAGCCTATGACAGGAAAGATGAGTGTTTTGGAGAACACCACTAAAAGGGGATTCTCCCCCTTTACCTAATTTTTTTAAACTATACTGAGCAATATTACCAGTATTGTAAACCGTATCAGTATACTCATTCCGGTTGATATTGTTACTATTTTTACACCCAGTTTTGGACCGAATATAGAAATATATCTTGGCAACAGAGTCCTTATGCTGAATATCGGCAGCATGAACATGCTTCCAAGCATTATGACGATCATGGCCTGCAGGTAGGATATACTTCCCTCGCCGATCATGGGGCCAAGCAATGACACTCCCAATATGGGGCTAGCAATATAAGTTGTCAGGGGAATGATGCTTTCTGAAGGAATCCCAAATAGATCAGCCAGAGGTAATACACTGAATATCTCAAAGAAGCCTTGATCCCTCAGTGCAAAAACAAGGGTTGTCATACCCAGATATATTGTGGCAATCTTGAAGAAAAGTTTCTTTTCTTTTTTGAAACTTGCTTTCATTGCTTCCTTTAATGGAGGTCTGTTCCCGTTATGTCCGTCATCAAGTGTACAGCTTTTTTGTTCCTTTATCCAGAATTTGCTCAATATAATAACAACTGAAAACTTTACAACGGCTGATATAATGAATACCATTACGTAGAATCCACCGACTATAGGCCCCAGTGCAGGTAATATTATAGGAATCTGATACGTTATTATTCCCCTTACATAGGCGGGCGTACTGTTGAGGAGGGCACATAGTATTGCCTCCCTGTCATTAACGCACCCTTTATCCTTTGCCTGGACCACCATGCTGTTTGCAGCAGCTGTTGATCCAATAGCAACTAAAAAAGCACTTCCGCAGGACTCGGGCAGATTGGTGTGCTTAAGCAGAGGCCTTGTGAGGCGGGATAATTTTTTCATCAGCCCCAGTTCTATAAGGAGCCCGGCACCCCATAATCCGATAAAGATCATTATAAGTATGGGGACTGCAAAATCAAGAACCCTTAATAGCAGGTCGATCATATCATTTTAGATAGGAATCCCTGTAAATTAATCTATTTATCCCCTTTTGTATTAATACCAGAAGTTTGATATTATTGGTAATAATATCTGGAGATGTGAATGTCATGAAAAAAGAAATGATGAACATTCTTGCCTGTCCCCTTTGCAAAGGGGAGCTAGTTCTAAATATAAGCAGTGATGATGGGGAAGAGGTTATTAGTGGTACCCTTTATTGTGCTGCATGTGACGAATATTATCCCATCGAGGAAGGCATTCCCAATATGCTTCCTCCTGAAATGAGAGACTAAACAGGTGAATCCCCATTGCAACAGATACATATCAACAGACTCGGTGTAAATTCCATTGAATTTGATATTCCTTCTGTTGAGGTCTCCCTCTCTCCAGGTGGAGAACAGAGTTTTGAGATAGTGATTATCAACTATGGTTCGCCTACTCATGTCAATTTTTCCATTTCCGAAAATCTGGATGGTTATGTAACCTTCCTTGATGACAATCCTTATGTGACCCATGAAGAATATGTACCAGTTGTTGTCAGGATTCCTCATGAAGGCAGGGTATTCAGTAGTGGCACGATTTTTGTTACCATGGGATATGGCTCCAAAACAGAATCATTTGGTATAAACATAGGCCAGAAGGACAATGTGCGAATCCCTGTAGAAGAAGAACCTAAAATTGAACCTGTCCATATTCCTTCCCCTCCTTCTTCTGCATCAAAGGCTAAATGGAACATGGATTTTGGCCAGTTCCTTAAGAAATCCATCACTCCGAATGATATGAAACTAGTCATCCTTCTGTTTATGTTAATTGGTTTCCTCTTTGGTGCCTATTATGTAATATCATCTGTTAACCTGAATCCTGCTGGTTTTTCAACCAGTTTTTATACATCTCTGGCAATTGCTATTCTTCTGACTTTATTATTTGCTTATATGTTAACCAAACTACCTGTTTTCAGGAAATAACGAGGTACTTAGAATGAAATATATTATAATCACAGGCGGTGTTATGAGTGGTCTCGGTAAGGGGATTACTGCTGCTTCTGTAGGACGGAACCTGAAAAACAAGGGACAAAAGGTAACTGCCATCAAGATAGACCCCTATATCAATATTGATGCAGGTACCATGAGTCCTTTCCAGCACGGTGAAGTTTATGTGCTGAAAGACGGTGGTGAAGTAGACCTCGATCTGGGTAACTACGAACGGTATCTTGACACTGAATTGACATGGGATCATAACCTGACTACCGGTAAGATATACCAGTCTGTTATTGAAAAGGAAAGAAGGGGCGAATATCTTGGCAAGACAGTGCAGATCATTCCTCATATTACCAATGAAATAAAAGCCCGAATCCGCAGGGTTGCAGCTAAAAGTGGTGCTGATATCTGTCTGATTGAAGTCGGTGGGACGGTGGGTGACATTGAAAGTATGCCGTTCCTTGAAGCAGTCAGGCAGATGCACAGGGAGGAATCCGAGGAGGACATTATTTTCCTTCATGTAACCCTGGTTCCCATTGATGCCCAGGGGGATCAAAAAACAAAACCCACGCAACACTCGGTCAAAGACCTGCGCCAGCTCGGTCTATCCCCGGATGTGATCGTCGCACGATGTAAAAATCCTCTTCATGAAAGTACCCGTGCTAAAGTATCCCTCTTCTGTGATGTTCCAAAGGAAGCTGTAGTAAGTGCTCATGATTCAAATGATATTTATGCTGTCCCTCTCCAGCTGGAAGAACAGGGACTTACAGGGTACATGATGCAAAAACTCGATCTGGTCACCAAACAGCAAGACCATGCCTGGGAGGATATGGTCAAAAGAATGAATGCTGCGGCCGGGGAGGTCAGGCTTGCAATTGTTGGAAAATATACCAATCTTGAGGATTCCTATCTAAGCATAAGGGAATCCCTGAAACACGCAGCAATAGAAGTTGGATGCAAGGTAAGGACCGACTGGGTAAGTTCGGAATCATTTGATGAAGACCCCGCTGCAATCAATAAACTTCAGGAGTATGATGGTGTGCTTGTCCCTGGGGGTTTCGGAGAACGTGGTGTAGAAGGCAAGATCCAGGCGGTGAAATTTGCCCGGGACAATGATATCCCTTTCCTGGGACTATGCCTTGGTATGCAACTGAGTGTAATTGAGTTTGCACGTAATGTAGCGGATATGGAAAATGCCAACAGTTCCGAATTCGATGAAAACACCCCTTATCCGGTAATAGACCTTTTGCCGGAACAGGAAAATATAGTAAATATGGGTGCTACAATGAGACTTGGGGATTATGAAGCCGTTCTCAAAAAAGGTTCACTGGCAGAAAAAATCTATGGAACCGATACCATAGTCGAGCGCCATCGTCACCGGTATGAGGTAAATCCCAATTTTGTAGATAGGCTGGAAGAGAAGGGAATGGTATTTTCGGGCAAAAATCGCAATCGTATGGAAATAGCCGAAATACCTTCTCATAGTTTCTTTTTTGCTTCCCAGTTCCATCCTGAATTTCGCTCAAGACCTGGCAGGCCATCTCCTCCCTTCAGGGCCTTTGTGGAAGCAATGTTTAAGAGAAAATAATTAACTCATATCTGCGGGTTCTGCTTTCATGTATTCCCTGAGGACGGTTGTCGCATAACTACCCTTGGGCAGGCAGAACTCCAGTATAACTTTTTTCTTCCCTTCATTTAATTCGTCATCTGCAATTGTGTAAGCCGGTTTGACATTCAATAAAATTTCCCTGCGCCTACCTTTTGAGGTGATACGAGGAATCTCGGGAATATGGAAATCTTTCTGTTCAACACCTGTCTCCTGGAGTATTTCTTTTTCTATATTGCCCGGGGAGCTGTCCGTAAATTCGGTAGATGTGCCGACCAGCGGGGCCGTAACAAAAGCTCTGCCCCTGCGAATCAGATTATTGATTCCTTTTACTTTGGAGGATGTTACAGTTTCAAGCCGGGAGGTATCTGGCAATCCCTGTTTATTCTTGAAGCACACAATATCACCTTCCACAGCTTCATTGAGGGGCAGTTCTTCCCGGATTCGCCTGCAGATAATCCGATTGTAGATATATGACTGGTAGGCATGGACAAACATGTTCCGCATATTGGAACTCAATTCTCCGAATGCTCCGGCAAAGTCATCCGGATTATTAACAAGATAGTGCATCATTGCCCTTTCATAGCGCAACTGAACCGGATATTCTTTCAGGCTTTCGATATAGTTGCGTTCCTTATAGAAACGGTCGCGTACAAGCCTTGTTTTCTCGTGCTCATCTGGAAAACTCAAACCAATATAATCGATTGCAGCTTTCTCTATATCTCCCCTGACTATCGATTCTCCCACAAGGTGGGTGATGGGACGACGGGAGCCAAATCTCTGAATACCGAAAAAGTTGGGTACTCCATCAAGCTTATTTATTGTGGAAGTGATATTCAGGAGTCTGTTATCAAGTTCCTCCTCTGGCAGGCCAACATCCCGGATAATGATTTTGAATTTATTTCCCACAAGATCTCCCAAACCCACATCTTTGTTGGAGCGGCCCAGAACTTTCAGATCCACATCCCTGAGTTTTATCCTTTCAACGTCTTCTGCTTCAAGGTCGTATATACTTATACGCTGGGTGGTAAGTGCCCTTTTATCCTTGGTACCAGCAAAACCAAACCTCTTTGAACTTATTCCCAGAATTCGGGACATGTCTCTTATCAGGTGGTGGGTTTCCCAGTTGTTTTTCGTAAGTTCGAGGATCAGGTATTTTCCTTCCTCTCCTTCATCCCTACCCGTGACTTCCTCAACAACAAAATCTTCACTAGTTTGTTTTAACTTTCCACCGATACCTTCTGTTTCTGTTACATAAAGGTCGATACCGGTTTGTTTTTCTATATCAGGCACTTGCATGGATAATCCTCATCTTGCGGCAATATCTATTACTGTTACATTTGTCTGCCTGGTGTATGTCCAGCCATTTTCTGTGGGAGCGGTTTCCACCGGCAGGCTCCCTGCATACATGCCTGCCGAGGGATCAAGAAGTAACCAGCAACCGTATTTGTCGGTTGCATAATATACGGGTACGCATCCATAGTATTGCTCTATGGCCTCCGAGACGCGATCGATGTCTTCCTCCATTCCGATGTAAACTGCCGCATAGGCATGTGTTTCGGTCAGGTATATCCGGGATGTGCCCCCGATTGCTTCTACCAGGGAAGCCATTGTGATGGCGTAATCATCACAGTCTCCTGCCCCTATTTCCAGGGTCTCATCCGGCCCGACCCAGAAATCCGATCCACGTGGGTCGCTGATATAGTCCACATCCTCCAACAAATTATCATACAGGGCACATACCTGATAAATATTGTATTTGCCGGGGTACTCTTTTGCTGCTTTTGCAGCTTTGCTTCTGACCAGTGGGTCGGATGAATTGACAAGGGAGTTTATCTTATCGAAAAGATAGGCCGGGTTGTAGGTGTATTGTGGATTTACTTCTGTAGCAGCAGCCCGGGTTTTGATTTCAATTGCGTCAAAATACTGTATTCCGTAATCGTGCCATTTCCCGGATTCGGAAGTTGCCATTATCTTTACAAAAGGCTCTAGTTTTATTGTCGATTTGTCGGGTACATCAAAACAGGCATACCCCAACTCTTTTTGTTCTTCCGGGGGTATCAGGTATCCAGTTTCAAAATCGTATATCCCGTTTCCACTTACCGGCCGGATGCCGTATCCATATACGTAAATTTCATTATTTCCCGTATTTGTTATGGTCATTGTGAGCATACCGGTATTTTTCCGGAAAGGTTCTCCATAACTGTAAGCACTTGATATGCTGTATCCGGGGGACAGTATATTACTTTGGCTGGGTTTATAATCATATTCTGGATCAATAATCTGTACTTGTGGGTATGTCAGGGTTTGTGTATCGAGTTCATAGGCAGTTTCCATACTCCTGTCATCGGAGATGGAAAATCTTTCCTGCAGGATTTCCGGGTTTTGAGCGCCGATATATATCAGTATGCCAATCAGAGCTACCAGTAACATGAACCCTTTTTTCCCCATTGTACCATCCTTTAAAGCAATTTCAGGGAACCGGTAATACGTTCTATGTCTTCATTTGTTGCGGGTCCGATACCAAGAGCAGTGACAGTGCCTGGCTTAATCTCGGTCAGACCGGCATCCTGTATCAGGGCGGTGGGAAGGTTCTGTGCCCGGGCGATTTCCCTTAACTCATAAAGGTCCCTTTCGGCAGGCACTTTAAGTACTACTTTTTTCTGTCCTTCGGCTTTCCATTTTGAATATATTCTGGAATCTGCCTTCTCGGATGCTGATACTGCAGCATGGGCCACCTGTACTGCAAGTTTGCCCTTTGATAATTTCAGGTCCTGTCGGATCACAATACATTGTTTGCAGGTAAACATTTTAACGTCCTCTTTAGGAAATCAGGTCAGAGTCTTTCCATAAGGTGGTCTATTATCTTCTCTGCCGGATTTATCCCCCATGTTCTATAAATACCTGCCCCGGAAGGAGTTGCATTGACTTCCAGCACCATATTACCGCCTTTTCCTTCGATCAGGTCAACTCCTGCATATTCGGCCCCCATTTTTTCACATGCACGGACACAAAGTTCTTCCTGTTCTTTTCCCAGCATACATTTCTCAGTATTTCCACCCTGGCTGAGATTGTTTAACCATCCCTCTTCTGCTTTCCTGTAGATGGCCCCGATTACTTCATCACCAACAACAAAGGCACGTATATCCCTGCCTGGATTTGCTATATATTTCTGGATGTATAACATTTTCCTTTCATTCATCATCCTGCTTACAAATTCCCTTGCCGGTGTATCATCCAAATTTCCATCAGGATTGATTAGCTGTGCGTTCTTGATCCTGGATATCCCCATGCCTTTGTATCCGAATACTGGCTTGATGATGGCGTCTTCGAATGATTCCAGGGCATTCATTGCACTTTCTATATCCTGGACACCTTTTGTGGGCGGTACCGGTATATTTGCTTCTGCCAGAAGGTATGTAGCATGGTATTTGTTTGCAGCATTCTGGATTGATGCCGGTGAGTTGATAACAGGTATCCCAAAGTTTTCCAACTGGCGTAAAATATCAAATCTGAAAATGACTCCCTCTCCATTTCCTCCGCCGGCATCCCTCACAATGATGGCATCAAGGTCCTGCAGGTTTATGTCCCCTGCGTGGTAGGTTATGTTTGTCCCGATAGCCACTTCTGCATCTGCAAGGTTTATCGGGATAGGATTAATGCGGTTGTGAGATGCGGTTTCGATTAGGGATTTTGTTGTCCAGTCTTCAGGATCAGTTATGAGTATTCCTATGTTTTTCATCTGGATTTAATGTAATCCTGATCGGATAATTATGTTTTTGTCCAGTAAGTGGAAAAAGTTAGTAAAAAGGGACATGTCTTGAATCAGACATGCTCTATATCAGTATTTCCTGAAATTTCCGTATTTGTGGTGCACAGGTCCTCTGTGCTTAATTTATGGACATCATCGTTGCCTGTCAGCCGGGCAAAATCCTTCATTTCCTCCGTTGAAACCCTCAGGAAATTCTCCAGTTTTTTGGCGGAATATTCGATCTTCAATCTCTTTCGAAGTTCCGGATTCTGGGTGGTAACCCCCACCGGACACTGTCCTGTATCACACAAACGGTATTGCTGGCATGCACATGCCATCAGGGCTGCAGTGCCTATTGCTATGGCATCGGCTCCCATTGCAAGGGCCTTTGCAAAATCAGAGGAAACCCTCAGGCCACCTGTGATTACCAGTGAGATATCCTTTTTGTTCCTGTCATCCAGAAATTTCCTGGCCCTGTACAGAGCGAACAGCGTAGGCATTGAGGTTGCCTCTTTTACAAACTTCTTTGCAGCCGCAGTTGCTCCGGGTCTTCCGTCGATTGTAATAAAATCAGGTTCTGCATGGATTGCAACCTCAAGATCTGCTTCGATATTGCCTGCTGCGATCTTTATGCCAATTGGTTTTCCCCCGGATTTTTCCCTGAGCCAGGAAACCTTGTTCTTGAGATCATCTTTGTTCTTTATATCCTCATACCGGGACGGGGATATGACATCCGCTCCTTCGGGAAATCCCCTTGCCTTTGCAATTTCAGGAGTTACTTTCTCGGCTGGTAATTGTCCTCCCATGCCGGGTTTTACTGACTGGCCGATCTTTATCTCGATGGCATCCACTTTTTGAAGGTTCTCATCAGTGACACTGTACCTGTTGGGTACGTATTCGAATATGTATTTGTGTGCCTTATCAAAAGATTCCTGCAGGATTCCGCCTTCTCCCGAGCACATGGCGGTTCCCACAGCAGCACTTCCGGTTGCCAGGGATATCTTAACCTCCCGGGAGAGTGCTCCGTATGACATATGGGTAATGTAAAGAGGTGTATCTATCATAAGAGGTTGTTTTGCGTTTGGACCGATTGTTGTACCCGTGTTCACTGTCTCGTCATGGTTTAAAGGAAACTTTGCAAGTTGGGCTCCTTTTATAAGTACATCCTCCCAGGAAACCACATCCATCTTCGTCCTCATGGGCTCGATTATGGATTCGCCTGTGACGGATATCTGGTGAATATCCGACATGTGGCTTTCCAGTTCATCGGATTGCCTTTTCCACTCTCCCAGGTATCCACCCAGCTCCTTGTCCAGGGTGGTTATTGACACCTTGCTTTTTGTACCACAGTAGGGACAGGTTACAACTTCATCTACATGAGTCTCAGCCTTCTCCTCTTTTACAGGTTTTAAGTGGGTCTTATTCGCTTTACAGATAGGACATTCCCAGTCATCAGGAAAATCCTCCGGTTTCGTATCCGGCCTGATATCCGTAAGTGAATTTCCTCTCTTGTCGTCATACTCAAAAACATTACAGACCTCACATCGGTATTTGGACATTGTATCACAGTTTGGTATCTTGCTTTTGTTTTCCAGAAGGAATTGGAGGGGATGTGCAGATGCAATGTGGACATATATAAATTAAAATATATTTTTTCTGAAGTACTGCACGTAAATTGTATGCTCAAAAAAAGATATTATGGAAGGATTACTTCCCAAGCTGTTCCTTCTCGGATCCCCTGGTACAGTAATAGCCGTTAGTAAGTCCCAGCTCTTCGGTTACCGGACATCCTCCACAGATACAGCCACTCTCTTCCTCAATACAGTCACTTTTGCCTATTGTTGATAAGCAATATCCTCCTTTTTCCCCGCATTCGACCCATGAGGGACAGCTAGGGCATATGCACATGGACATTACCATTTCTTTCTTTTGTTCCATTTCCTCAGGACTCATTTCTTCTGCCATTCATTTCACTCCCTGTTATATTTTATATTCATAGAATGTATGATCCATATCTTTTATGTATCTAACTGTTGCTTCTGAAAATGTATGCAGGATGGGCCAGCATAAACCGTTTTCATCGGCAGGTTATGTTCATCCGATAAATATCTGTGATTAACGTCTGATCTCTTTGTCACCTATACTTTCCCCCACTATGCCATTCAGGTCCATCCAACAGGCGGTTAGGTCGGCCGGCCTTTCCACAGCATCCACTATTACGCTGTCAGCAGTTGCTATTACACCCCTGGGTCCGACTTGTTTGAGGTCGAAATCCACATTTTTTGATGTCCTGGCGTCTGCATTGAAAGGATACTTTGCTGCTCTCTTACGGATGAATTGTGCAAGTTTGCCGCTGTTGCTCATCTGAGTGTCAAGAAGGATTGTTGCAGAATCTACTCCCAGTACCGAGAGTGTGGTCAGCATCTCATCGACAGCCTGATAGGTTGTAGCTGTATTGGTGTGGTTTTTGAAAATTCCCCGGGTGTCACGCAGGAATCCATCATCTGCAAACCATACTGTCTCATTCTGAAGCACGCTTTCCATGGTTATCAGTACATTGTAGCCGTCTATGAAGATATCACACCCCTTTAGCCGGGAGCATGCGAGCTTTTTATTGCTGCGCTTGACTGCAGTTTCCGGGTCAAATACAAGCCTTGTGAGGATGTGCCTCTCTCCTTCTGCCAGATGGTAATGGTTGCTGACAAACCTGATTACACCTTTTCTCCTGTATCCCCTACAGAGAAGGTACCTTATGTCGGCTGCAGGTTCCCTTAGTTTATTTTTGAGTTTTTCAACTGCTGTGCTACCTGCGGCAGATTCCATACCTGAAAATCTCTTCCGATAAGTTTTATACATGTCGGCAACCACCCTTTTATGGTGATTTTTTGGAAATACTCTGGCTTGATCAGGATGATGTGAAATTCCTGCTGGATATGCCTTCAGCCCTTGAGGCAGTGGAAATGGCTTTTGCCCAGCATGGAAGGAATAAGGTACAGATGCCACCTAAATCCTATCTTTATTTTACTGAACATAACGGGGATTTACGCACCATGCCCGCTTTTCTGGAGGAAGAGGATGTTGCAGGTGTCAAGGTCGTAAATGTTCATCCTGAAAACCGTAAAGTAGGCCTGCCTACTGTGATGGCAACGGTTATACTCAATTCCACATCCACCGGTGCACCCCTGGCTATTATGGATGGTACATATCTTACGGATATACGCACCGGCGCAGCAGGAGGTGTTGCAGCCCGCTATCTTGCGCGTGCAAACAGCAGTGTCGTGGGGATGGTGGGAGCCGGTAACCAGGCCAGGACACAATTAGAGGCATTATCGAATGTTTTCGATCTTGAACAGGTATATGTGTTTGATCTGGACACGTCAAGGGCGGAAAAATTCAAAGAAGGGATGGAATCAGTTGCATGCTGTGACATAACAGTAGTTGACAGTATCCAGAAAGCCTGTGATGTGGACATTCTGGTAACTACCACTCCTTCAAGAAAGCCGATCATCAAAGCACAATGGCTGCCTGAGGGGCTCCACATCAATGCTATCGGGGCTGACGCCAGGGGAAAAGAAGAGCTGGACCCTTCTATCCTCCAGCAAGCAAGGGTTGTGGTCGATGATATCGCACAGGCTACCCATTCCGGGGAAGTGAATGTTCCCCTTTCTGAGGGATACATCCGACAGGAAGATGTCTTTGCCCAGCTGGGTCAGATAGTTGCCGGTCTGCATGTGGGCCGTGAATCGGATGCGCAGATCACGGTTTTTGATTCAACGGGGTTGGCAATACAGGATATTGTGACCGCCAATCTGGTTTATAAAAAAGCAAAAAATAAAGGTATGGGCTCGAAGGCAAAATTGTTCTGATTATGTCTGGTAAGGACAAGGTAGACCCTCAACTTTTGCCCCTTATGGTCTTAAATCCGCCGACCCTTTCCTCACAGATCTGCCTGTGGCCTTCTTCCTCTTTAGAGATATGTTCCATCTCCTTGAGGAAATTCTTCTGGTCATTTTCATCAGGAAACAGTTCCTCAATTATATAGGGCTCGATCTTAGTGATATTCTTGTAAACATCTCGTGAAAGGATTTCATATTTCATTATGGCTTTGAACATTTCGGGGCTGTCCATACTCTCAAAATCAAATACTTTTTGAGGAAGCCCTCTTGGTATTTTATCTGGAAGTGGGATGTCGGCTTTTTCCATCCAGTTTTTGAGTTTCAGGCCGTGTTTGTCTGAATCATTTGCAAGTCTTTCAAGGGCATCCACATCTTCTCCCATGAGTTCGATGCGTGATTCCCATACGACAAGTTGTTCCATTTCTGTTTCTATCCAGTACATTTTCTGTAACTGGGATTTCAGTGTTTCTTTATCTTTAATACCGGCCATAATTTTCACCTTTTTATTAATATATTGTAGATATTATATTTGCCAGTTTCGACGGGATATCTATAAATAATACTCGGGGAGTACTGGAGGAGTACCGGTGTATATTAATGAAAGCGGTTTGTTTGATCAGCAGTGGATTGGATTCTGTTGCATCCCTTGCGATAGCGTCTGCAAAATACGATGTACAGATTGGCCTGACCTTTGATTATGGGCAGCTTGCTGCGGATGCAGAGATTGAATGCTCCCGGCATATATGTGCTCATTATGGCATTCTACACCGTGTAATTTCATTGGACTGGATGAAAGATATTACTACAACATCCCTGGTAAACCGGCAAGGAAATGTACCGGATATGGCCGAGGCAGACCTCGGGAATGGGGAAGTGACTTCTGAATCAGCAGCAAACGTCTGGGTTCCTAACAGGAACGGATTAATGGCAAACGTTGCTGCCGCTTTTGCCGAAGCCATGGATTGTGGCTATATTATTGCCGGTTTCAATGCCGAGGAAGCCGCCACTTTCCCCGATAATTCCCCGGAATTTGTGGATTGTATTAACAGGGCCTTTTCTTACTCCACTCTCAATGGAGTACGGCTGATATCTCCTGTGCTTGAAATGGATAAGGTGGCCATTGTAAAGGAAGCAGTGCGAGTACATGCTCCGTTAGCTTTAAGCTGGAGCTGCTATCAGGGCGAAGAAAAACCCTGTGGAGTTTGTGAAAGCTGTGTCAGGCGGGCACGGGCTTTCCGGGAAGCAGGCATCAAGGATCCGGCAGTGGAGGATATATAATGGGAATTAAAGTGCATATAATGGATGAGACTTATGATTATGACGGCAGCCAGATATCCTCTCTCTGGGCCTACCAGATGTTCGGGATCCAGGCCGATTCCGTGGTGGCATTCCGGGGACAATGTGATGTGCAAATAGCACACATGATTGACCTTGAGGACAAAAGGGAAAACGAATCCATTGTATCTGCTGACATGCTTCATTTCATCATTGAGCATTTCGATTCCACCGACCTGAAATTGATCTACAGCAGGCAGCGGCTTTTCACAACTATTGTTGCTGAAACTCTTTTTTCTATGGGAATCATGACTAACAGGGAAGGGGATGATCTTTTTGTCAATGGGAAAAAACTGACGGTATCAATTGCAAGCACCTCTGCGGTCTCACAGAAGATACATTTTGGCATCAACGTATCCCATGATTTTTATGGCAACCTTAAAGAATGTGGTATTGCTGCAGAAAAAACCCGGCAATTGCTGGAAGCTATCACAGGCAGATACATTAAAGAGATGGAGGATATCGAAGGAGATCTTCGCAAATCCAGGCCTCTGGATGTGGTTTAAGTGGAAAGGAAACCGGTGTCCGAGATATTCTGTGCGGTACAGGGAGAGGGTCCTTATGTAGGAGCGCGGCAAGCCTTTGTCAGATTTGTTGGGTGTAATCTGAATTGCTCCTACTGTGATACTCCTCTCGATGAGCCGGATTACTGTCTTTTTGAAAAAGTGCCTGGAAGCGGTGAATTTGAGAAACTCTCACCCCTGCTTTGCGCTTCAGACATTGAGGAGAGGACCAGAGCATTTGATAATCTGCATTCGGTATCCCTGACAGGCGGGGAACCTCTTTTGTATGCAGAATTCATCAGGGGTCTGGATCTGCCTGCCCCAGTTTATCTTGAAACTAACATGACCCTGCCGGAAAAAGCAGCAATTGTGAAGGACTCGGTGGATTATGTGGCTGGAGATGTGAAATTACCTGGAGAATTTGAAGGGAGTAATTTTGTTGAACACATCGAACGCACATACCAGTGTTTCCGCACACTTCGCAGCAATCAACACAGGGATTGTTTCTGTAAAATCGTAGTAACTTCTTCAACTAATATGGCTGATGTTATGGATGTTGTAGAGCAGATATCCGATTACATAAGCTGTGTGATACTGCAGCCGGTCACACAGCACACAAGGGCTACTGATATACAGACAATACTTTCCCTGCAGGAAAATTTACTCGAAATTAAAAACACTCTAATTATCCCGCAGACTCACAAAATGTGGGGGTGTCTATAATGACAAAAATGAAACTTGGAGTAGAGGAATATATTGATAGTGCCCACTATCTGCCCGGGCATGAAAGTTGTGGTATAGTTCATGGTCATACCTATAAGGTGGAAGTTGTCCTTGAAGGAGAAAAAAAGCCATCCGGGATGGTCATTGATTTCTATGACGTAAAACAGACTGTCCGTTCGACTTTGAAAGAGTATGATCATTGTATGCTCAATGATATCCTGGAGTATCCAAGTTCGGAAAATCTCTGTGAGCATATCTATAACCGCCTATCCCAGCAGCTGGATTTCCCTCTCTCTGTGAAGATCTGGGAAGGACACGGCAAGTGGTGCCAGTTAAGTGAGATTGACTGAGAAGAATTCCAAAACCTATATCTAGATGTGACTCAATAGCAGCATAAGATTTGTCTAGAGTGGAGGAAATATTTTGGCCACAGAGAGCGGAAAGGAACCTGAAGAATGTCTGCCGGAAGAATACAGTGACTCAATAAAGAGACTTATTGCCCAGCATCCATGCTATAACAAGGATGCACAACATAAATTTGGAAGGATTCATCTGTCGGTGGCTCCTAAATGCAATATTAAATGTAAATACTGTGACCGTAAATATGATTGCGTAAATGAAAGTCGGCCCGGAGTCACAAGTGAAGTTTTAAATCCACAACAGGCCCTTGAAAAAACACAAAAGGTATTGGAAGAATATCCTTTCATAAAAGTCGTGGGTATCGCCGGTCCGGGTGATCCTCTTGCAAATGAGGAAACCTTTGAGACTTTCAAACTTATAAAACAACATTTCCCGGATGTCACTCTCTGCCTGAGTACCAATGGTCTGGCTCTGCCTGCCAGGATACAGGATGTACTGGATTCCGGTGTTTCCACATTAACTGTTACTTTGAATGCCATTGACCCTGAAATAGGGGCAAAAATTGTGGATCATGTAAACTATAATGGTAAAACCTACCGGGGTGTCGAAGGAGCCAGCATTCTTCTTGAAAACCAGCTTGAAGGTATCCGCAAGGCTGTGGAAGCAGGACTGGTTGTTAAGATCAACACGGTGCTTGTTCCGGGTATCAATGAGGATCATATTATCGAGATTGCACAGAAACTCAATGATATGGGTGTGTATATCATGAATGTTATGCCTCTTATCTGTCAGGCTGATTTTGCTGACTGGACTGCTCCTACTCCACAGGAACGCAAAGCTGTACAGGATTCCTGTGAACCATATGTTCAACAAATGCGCCACTGTCGCCAGTGTCGGTCCGATGCTTATGGTCTTCTGGGTAAAGATCTTTCTCAAATGAGCGAGGAACGTCGTAATGTGGTTAAAGTCGATGCTCTTAAAAAGGCCGAATCCGCCAAAAAGAAAACTTCTGATGACGCGTCTGAATAAATGCGGAGTTTTTCAATTGGATGTACATACCCTTGCCCAAAAACTGCACGACTTTGAGGGTGTATCCCGCAAGGCACCTATTGCAGACATTGCACGTATGTTTGATGACGTGAGGGAAAGTTATGGGGGTACTGTCGTTGATATGGGTGATGACGCTGCAATAATTGATATTGGTGGTGATGAAGTCATCCTGTTTGCGGCTGATGGGATATGGGGCAGGATCACAGAAGCAAGTCCGTGGTGGACGGGTTATACTTCTGTTGTTGTAAATATTAACGATATATCTGCTATGGGGGCACGGCCGCTTGCCATGGTTAATGTAATGTCTTCTTCTCACAAGGATGTATGTGACGGTATGCTGCAGGGTATGAAAGACGGGGTGAGAAAATTTGGTGTGCCTATGGTTGGCGGCCATCTGCATCCTGACACACCCTACAATTCACTTTCAGTGTCCATTATAGGAATCGCAAAGAAGGATTGTGTAATCCGCAGTGACACCGCCTGTGTGGGTGATACAGTTATTGTTGGCTATGATATGGAAGGTCGTGTGGGGAAAAATTCCCCTTATAGCTGGGATACGACTTCTTTCAAGGATTCTGAAACCGTTCGCTCCCGGTTCATGATAATGCAAAAGATCGGCGAAAAGCATCTTGTCACCGCCGGCAAGGATATCAGTAATCCGGGAACCATAGGTACTCTTGGAATGCTTTGTGAAACCAGTATGGTGGGTGCAGAGGTAGATCTGGGACAAATACCCAAACCTGCAGATGTTGCCCTGGACCAGTGGCTGATGATTTATCCGGCAACCGGTTACATTGTGACTGCAAAACCGGAAAATGTCGATGAATGCCTGAATGCATTCGAAGAAGTGGGTATCACTGCTGCAGTAATCGGGAAAATTGATGATAGTTGTCGTGTGAAAGTAACCGATGGCGAGAACTCAGCAGATGTTTTTGATTTCAGTAAAGATTTAATAACGGGGATCAAAGAATAATTTCATTCGGATCCCACGTAGGCTTTTAATTCATCATAAAGATATTGTTCTGCTGCCTGGACGGCTTCAAGTTCTCCCCTGAGTACTATAACTTCCCTTTCATCACATTCAACAATGTTTACACCGATCTTTCTCTCAAGGGGTTCTAGATCGAATTCTTCAACAAGGTCATAGACCAGGTATGAAGGAGTGCCCGGAGGGATAACTAGGTCATACAGCCCTTCGATTTCAGCTCCCATCTCATCTTCCATTTTTTCCTTGCTCAGTTTTAGGTCTTCGAGGGTCAGTTTTTTTACCATAAGTTCACCCGTAACGTATATCTTGAGGCTAAATTGGTTTTTCTGGTATTATAATTTGTCCATGGTTACAGTTGTAATTCGTTTTTACGCTTTGACCGAAAAATCGATTTGTCCGATAAATAGTGATTTTGACTGGAAATTCATATTTTTGAACGAATAATGTGTTTAGACTTTTCATAGCCATTCCACTGTACATCTATATTCTTGGATTATAATCTTCCAAAAAATAGATTTTCTTAATTATAATTATATATTATCATACAAACAGAAAGTAAAAAATAATTGTCACATGAAATTCTTTTTATAGTATTGTGATAGTGTTCAAATGGGGCATTTAATTTGAAAGGTATTGGAATATTTGGTGTTATCTTATTGCTTATTGTAGCTTTAGTAACTGCAGGATGTATATCTGGAAATTATTCTACGAAATCAAACGAAACATCAGTTCCAAATGAGAATTATCGTTCTGAATATCAAACAGGTGAGTTAAATTTTACAGTAGTACCAGAAAAAACTAAAGTAGAAGAGGGAGAGAAATTTAAAATTTACTTGACATTAACAAATGTTGGAAATAATACAATCAATGTATGGAGAATGAGAGAGCAGACTAGTTATGACATCAATTTTTGGAAGTATGTTGATATTCCTTCCCTGTCCATTAAAGGTTATGACCGTGTTGATTATATCTGTCCAGTTATCATGAGATTGCCATTAAGAAACGAAGATCTTATTGAACTTAGTCCCAATGAATCCATAAATGATACAAGGAATTCAGAATGCTGGTCTTTGAAGAAAGGGGAATATACACTAAACGTCGTCTATCATACTTTTACGGGCGAAGAAATTACAAAACCTTATTGGATAGGGGAAATACAATCTAATAACGTGACAATCGTTGTGGAATAAAAAGTTTTGATTTTGAATAGGATTTACAAAACACCTCTGTTGCCATCCATTTTGAGACTTGTCCGAATAATACTGTTTTTGTCCGAAGAATCATGCCATTGACCGAAAAGTACTCATTTTTCGGACAAAGCGTCGTTTTTAGAAAGTTTGATATACTTTTACATTTATTGTTATGAGTGGGAATATATAATGCGACTTATTAATATGGGGTTAAAGGGAGAACAGGTACGTCTGGACTTTTTTGGATGTAACCTGAAATGTCCCTATTGTATTCATATCAGGCAACCCTTTGAGGAATACAGTATAGATGAAGTTGCTGAATTTGTCAGCAATTCAGCTGTAAAGAAGGTTTTTATCGGAGGGGCCGAACCTACTCTCCAGAAGGATTTAACCCCTTTGATTGAGCTGTTGCATTCAATGGGTATGGAGATTATTCTAAAGTCGGATGGCATGAAACCTGAAGTACTGGAGAAGTCTCTGCCCTTTGTAAAAGGTTTTGTTCTGGAATTGAAGGCACCACTTGAAGACACGGCTGCAATTGAGGAACTTACAGGCATTTCCTCTAAAAGGGTAGAACAATATGTAGCAAACCTCAAAACATCGATAGATATTGCTAAAACCAGGTGGTTGCGACTCTGGGTTCGTGTAATTCCCGGTTATGTTACTGAAGAATCCGTGAAGCGAATGTTGCCTGTAATGGAAGGAGCTTCTGAGGTACTTCTTTATCAATTCTTAAGCAATCCCGACTTTGATCTTCCTTTTGCAGGATACACCTCTCCTGTGCCTGCCTGGGAGGATATGGAAAGCCTTGCAGGTATTGTTGTAGAAAAGGTACCCCGTGTAATAATTGTGGGAGAAAAAGGGCGTAAGATAATTGGTAAGGAGTAATTTGTACAATCAGGTAATGAGCAAGGTATCGTAAAAAAAAGCAGATTGGTGGTATGGTGGTGGTACGATATGAAAGCTGCTTTTCAGCCTTGCTCATTACAAACCGGACTATGATATGAAGGTATTTAAATATTTTTCTTATATATGAATGATTATATTTTGTTTATTTGTTTTTTATGTGGTTTTAATTCAGATAATTTTCTTAGACCAAAACATTTATCCATGTCTGCCGGTATGTAATTAATCGATTGACATGCAGGAATACAAATTAAAACGTGGTCATTCCCCCGATATTGGACGTATCTATGAAGCGCTTGAGGAATGTTTCCCTTCCGATATATCCAGAGAAGGAGATAAATTAGTTACTTCATACGGTGTTATGAAGGAACTTTCTGTGTGGTTGAACGGTAAAAAACTTGCAGTTGACACGAATTCTGAAGCCGAAGGTGTCTCTGATGAGGTTATTCTTGATACCAACAAGAGATTCCGTGATTTTCTCTATAAGGCAACTGGTTACACTGCCAAGGAACGAGTTAAGAACGCCAAGAAGGCAGTTTCCAAATAATAGGATCATACGTGTTTGTCAATCGCGACTTTCTCAAGGATCTCAAGGCTTTTGAGATCCCCACATGCCTGCGTATCTGTGCAGGTACCGATGGTTCTGTCACCTTCCTGCTGGAGATCATGACACGCCACGAAGTTGAGGTAATTACCGAGGATCAGCATCTTGTAAAAGCCGATGAGGAGGTGGCCGGGCTTTTGGATGTGGATGTTGGCGAAGAAGTGAATCATCGCACCGTGCGATTGGTGGCAGATGGTGTCCCTTATGTTCATGCGGTTTCCCTCTCTCCTATAGGCCGTATGCCAGAAGAGGTTCGCAGGGATATGATGCGTGCCGATATACCAATTGGTAAGATCCTGCGTAATTACGGTATGGAAACACGCAGGGACTTTGAAACCATACAGATGGAGGCCGATGGTCCACTTTTTGGCAGTCGTGAATATCTCTCAAGGACCTATCGTATTGTGCACCACAATGACACGCTCATGTGGATCAAAGAACGCTTCCCTGCAGATGGTCGCTGGTTGCTCTGAACTAAATCCAGAAAACCGAAAACTTATTATGGTATCACTCCTATTGAGGGGTCGCAGTCAAGAAAAGCGTGCCTCGGTGGCTTAGGGGTGTAGTGCGTCCTTGGTAAGGACGAGGTCGCGGGTTCGAATCCCGCCCGAGGCTTTAAACTTGCAGTACAAAGCCCTCCTGCCTTGAATGGTCAAGGAAGGTGGGAAGAATGTCTGTACTCTATGATACGGAAAGAAGGCTCAAGTCTTCAGAGAGACGTATTGAAAATTCGAAATTTTCTGAACGAGATAAAAACCTCCTTTTTTCTTACGAAGCTGATCTTTTTGTAGACGGGCTTGGTGAATGTCGAGTTCTTAAATATCTGGATCAATTGTATCGATTACGGCTCTGGCTAGATACTGATTTTGAGTTGGCCAAAGAGAACGATCTAAAGATACTTGTCGGCTACATACAGAGAAGGGACGTATCTGCCTCTACAAAGAGGGATTATAAGATATGTCTTCGAAAGTTTTACCGCTGGCTGTACAATGATGATTCTGCACTAAATTGGATCAAGATCAAAAACAAGGTCAATGAATCGAAAATTCCTGAAGAATTGCTGACAGAGGAAGAAATTCTCAGACTCATCGAAGTGGCTGATCATCCTAGGGACAAGGCAATCATCGCTACTCTCTATGATACTGGTGGAAGGATAGGCGAAATCAGCACACTTCAGATAAAACACATCAATTTTGACGAATATGGGGCACAGCTTGTTCTGAATGGAAAAACGGGTATGCGAAGAGTAAGGGTTGTATTTTGTGTACCATACCTATCATCCTGGCTTGATATTCATCCAGATCGAGAAAATCCTGATTCTTATGTGTGGATTGGTGTAGGGTCTATGGGAAAAGGAAAACCCTTACGGTATGCTGCTTTCCGTGCGTTGCTAGGACGATTGAAAAAAAAGCAGGGATTAAAAAGCGAATCTATAATCACCTTTTCAGGCACAGCCGATGTACTGAACTAGCGCAGCATCTTAGCGAGTTTCATCTGGAAGTCATATGGGTTTGGTGTCTGGTTCCGATATGTCCAGTGTTTATGTCCATCTTATCTGGAAGGAGGAAATGCGTTATTATCTGTGGTATTCTATCTATCTAGAAGAAAAAAAGTATCTACAGGATGTATTTCTGATACATTACAAATTAGTCGATATACGTTACGCAAAATATTGATTGAATTGAAAGAGAGGCAATGGATAAAAGAAACACGACCAATAAATAAGAGAAAAAATCAGTCTTTCTGCCAACTTCTAGTTTCAAATGATGTTATCGATGAGTACTATGATAATCAAAGGCAAGAGAAATAGGAAATCATATAGGAACTGCTAACTTTTAAGTTTCATGTACAAAAAAATAAAGGATGTAGGGAAAGAATTATCAGTTAAATTCTTCCCCTTTATTTCACATGGAAATTAATTGTTTGATGAATTGCCTGGCAGTGGTTCCCCAGCAAGTTGCAGGATTGTTCGAGCTACAGCTCTTTCCCAGGGATTCGAATTGCCATCTCCACTGGCATCCATGTCAATAATTTCCTTGTACTGTTCGTATATTTGTTGCGCTTTTGCCTTTGTTTCAGGCTTGATTGGAGTTTGCATAATATTACCTATTTATTTTTTATAGGTCATACTCAACAAACCTCCACGATATTCATAATACCTCTATATCCATTAATGAGAATATTATATGTATTATTTATAATTAAACCAATATATTAATTGTCTAATACAGTAATGAGAGACTAAATGACCCTTTCTTTTTACTTGGAATTATATAATGAGAATAGACTTTGTATACGAAAGAAAGGAGGTATGATGATGTTACATACCCCTCAAAGAGACATCTATAGATTACTCAAGTCCTTTTAACCTGGATAATGAACAGTGTCACAATCAACATGAAGATACTTAAGAGACTGCTGAATCCCGGTGTTTGATCGGACTCCATTTCTGGAGTTTGCTCAACATTTTCTTCTTCCACACCTTCATCAATTGTCTCTTCCGATGTAGGGGTGGTTTCTGCAAGTGATTCTTCATCCTCAGACACTGCAGATATTGCAAATGGTGAGAATCCGGGAGTTTCAGCCTCGAAGTAGATGAAGCCGTCATCCTCATCGGTCTGGGTGGTGGAAAGTTTGTTCCATATCCCATCGCTGTAATGGAACAGTGCAACTTCTGACGCATCAAATCCATTGTTCGCCAGCCATTCTTTATCCACCCTGAAGCCTATGACAGAGTCTTCCACTTTGTCATCTCCAAAGGCAGCATTACCAACCCAGATATTCAGGTTCTGGTAAACTTCACCCGGAGCATCCTCATCCACAAGAGCGGAAGTATCTTTCAACACTTCTATCAATGTGCTGATCTGACCTGCATTGGTAACGCCTGTGAACTGGATATAGGAAATATTGCATTTTTCCTCACCGAATTCATATCTGGCAGTTTCACCAGGAGCAATCTTACATGTCTGTGCAGCCTTTGTCAGAATGTTCTCAAAGGCTTCACCGGTGTTGCCACCGCCTCCGCCACCACCGCTGCTGGAGGAACCTCCACTGCTACCAGGTTTGGTTTCTGTGCCCTCACCAGGAGCAATGGAGAATATTGTGGTGAATGTGGCATTATTTCCTGCAGCATCAGCAACTATAACTTCAGCCGTGTAGTCACCTGTATCCAAACCGGTGGCATTGTAAGCAGCATAGTTTCCGGTAATTTCCAGATCATCACTAGCACTTATCTCATTACCATTGAACTTGAAAATAATCGAACTGACATTTATGTCACTTGCTGCATCACTGTAATTGAATCTGATGTTAACAGATGTCGTATCTTCATCAAATTTTGTTCCATCTTCTGGGGTCACATCATCAAGTATCGGAGGTGTCTTATCATCCGCCATGGCACCATAGGTGGAGAAATGGTTAACAGTTGCAACCCAGTATTCAACATCATCAATTGTTTCTACTGAAGTACTGAAAGGTTCCCACTCATCGCTTGTTTCATTATAATAACGAATGGTAACATCCTCTACAGCCACCCCTTCTGGCAATAGACTCATATTGACAGGTATCCTGATTGTGGCATTGGTAAGGTTGGTTTGCAATTCTTTTCCAAAATTCACATCAATGAAATGTAAACCTACAGAACCATTTGTTACATTGGCAAGAGGCTTATCACTTTCAGTCACCGTTATGTTAGATTTTGTGTCATTGTTGGTCCTGAAATCAATGGTCGTTCCAGATTGCTTGCTGGTGAAATTGGCAGTATTATTTACCGTTTCAATCCTTTCGATATGCATTGTTGAATTGCCAACTCCTACATTGCCTGCAACATCAATACCAGTTACATTAATGTTGAAATCTGAACCTCCAAGATTAAAGAAACCTGACCATTTACTTGCGATTTTACTCAATTCAACTTCATCAGCATTTACATCGACTACTGGAGTATCATCAAGACATTCTGAAGCTGATATATTGACTATGCCATGTGTTTCGTTATATACAGAAGATACAGGATATAAGGACGGAGCTTTGCGATCCAGCAGCACAGTCTTTGAAGCAGTGATAAAATTTGTGTTCAATGCTGCATCTGTAACGGTTGCAGTGACCGTATATTTGCCATCATTCGGGATTGTCGTGAGATCAAATTCCGCAGTCCATTCACCATTGACAAAAGATGCCTCCACAACTCTGTGGAAACTTGTGAATTCAGAATCAAGGGTAAATGAAAGGGCAGATACATTGCCAGGAGTGCCGTCTGCTGTAGCATTTACTTGAAGAATTGAATTTGCATGAACGATTTCTCCTACAGTATTTGAACCGGTGATTTCTGTAATACTGACCGTGGGTTCAGTATTATCCACGACTACACTGACATTTGCCGAAGCAGTATTATCTGAAGTGTCACTGCTATTCACAAACAGCCAGTAAGTACCACTTGGTACTTCAGCACCATTACTGAAAGTTGCATTCCAGACATATTCCCAGGTTGCACCGTTTGCAACATCATCTGTGACAGTCAGATTGGTAACATTCTGACCCTCGGAATCCTGAATTACAAATTCAGTAATTGCAGGATGATTATCAGTGCTGTTTAGGCGTATGGTTACAGGATTATGGATACTGACATTTTCTATAGGCGTAGCACTTATATTGACTTCAGGTGCCTGATCATCTACTATTTCCAGAGTTTCTGAAACAGGATTGGACCATGCTCCATCATCATCCTGTACACTGAATGAAATGGTATGTGTGCCCGGTGAAAGATCAGAGATACTGAAACTGGAGGAAGCATGCAAATGACCATCGATACTGGAAGTCCAGTTGTATCCAACAATATTACCATCAGAATCAGTGCCTGAACCAGTGAAACTAACAAGGTTACCTTCGGTGGCAGGATTCGGAGTAATAGAATCGATTTTTGAAGTTGGCATAACATTGGGTTTTTCGTTAATTTTCAATGTTGTTGAATCCGATTCAGACCATGCACCGTCATCATCCTTTGCACTAAAGCTGATAGTGTGAATTCCGCTTGAAAGGTCTGAAGTCGTAAAACTGGGTGATGTACCTATTATTACTTCATCTTCTAAATTGGATGTCCAGGAATATTCAGTAATTGTACCATCCGAATCTTCTCCCAATCCTTGGAAAACAATAGTGTCACCTTCATTTGCAGGATTTGGACTTATAGAAGTAATGACAGATGTTGGCAACTTATTGGGTTCAGAGGGAGTATTAATGCTTAATATAACTAAACCATTATCTCCATCATTTACATAGGCATGATTACCAGCAACCGTAATTCCATCTGCATAACCTGCATTGTTATAGTTATCCAATAGTACTGGATTTATAGAATCGCTTATATCTAAAATTGAAAGTTCTTCATATCCAGAAGATACATAAGCATAATCTCCTTCGATTGCTATATCAGTTGTAGGAGTGATATCGAATGAATAATAGGTTTTCACAATTTCAGGGTCTGAAGGTTTACTTATGTCCATTATAGCTAACCCTTCATATCCATCAGCGATGTATGCATAATTTCCGTTAACAGCAATACCTTCTGCAGCACCACCATTTGTTTTACAGTTTCCTGCAATCGAAGGTGAAGCAGGATTACTGACATCCACCGCCACAAAACCATCATCACCATTGCTTATAAAGGCATAGTTATCTGAAATTGTAATTTGTGGATCATAACCTATCGGACCTATCTCAAGACTTTCTTGTAATTCAGGTGAATAGGAACTTGTGATATCTATAATGGAAAGTAGCAAAATACCAGAACCATCATTTTCCATTAAATAGGCATAATTGTCTCCAACAGCAACATATCTTGCATAACCATTGGTTTCACAATTACCTATTTGTTGTGGGGACATAGGATTACTTATGTCTAAAATCACAAAGCCATTATTAGCATCAACTAAATAGGCACAATTGCCTACAATCGTGAGGTCTAAGAATTGGTTATTTTCATCATAAATTGATAATATTTCAGGTGATGTGTTATCTGTTAGGTTTACGATTGCAAGACCATTCTCCTCATCAGCTATATAGGCATAATTTCCAGAAATTTCTACATCTTGCACAGATAGACTCGCTTCATAAAGACCTCTGAATTCAGGGGATTCGGGGTTACTGACATCTATAATTGAAAGACCTTTATTATGATCAGCAATGTAGACATGATTGTCAAATATGTCTATATTCACCGCCCTGTCGGCATCGTAAATCCCAGCAAGCACGGGTGAAGAGGGATTATTGATATCCAAAATAACAAGCCCATTATGATCATCAGCTATATAGGCATAATTTCCAGAAACTTCAATATCTTCTGCATTATTATTATTGAAGGCATAATTGGTATGCTCGCCTGCATAAGACGGAGATTCGGGATTACTTACATCCAAAACTAAAAGTCCATTGTCATCATCAGCTACGTAGGCATAATTTCCAGAAATGTCAACACTTAATGAGTTTCCCGGGGTAGTGTAAATCCCCTTAAACAATGGTTCTTTCGGATCATTTATATCCAGAATCACAAGATCACTATAATTTGTTGCATATGCATAGTTACCATCAACTGTAACATCAAATAAATAACCAGAATCTGTATAACTTCCTGCAGCGAAAGGATTTGTTGGGTCACTTATGTCTATAATTATCATGCCATCATCATCAAAAGAACAATGGGCTTCATTGCATACATAAGCATAATTTCCATCAACTGAAATATCAGTTGCAAAATTTCGCCATCCAAGATAAACACTTCCTGTGCTCGAAGGTGAAAAGGGATCACTGATGTCCATAATAACGAGTCCACTTTCACCATTAGCTATATAGGCATAATTACCTGAAATGGTGACATCGTTTACCAGAGATGAAGTCGTAAACCTGCTTATTTCATGAGGGTTGGCTGTATCACTTATATCAAGAATTACAAAATCCTGGCCCTGTCCAGCATAGGCATGATCTCCAGAAACTTCAACAGTATCCCATGTACCCCCTAGATGGGACTCAAAATCCAATTCTATTTCATTAGCGGTACCAGTAAATGAACTTACCATTAAGAACAACAATAGAGCCAAAATTGCGACATATATATTTTTATTCATCTTCTTTCCTACTTTATATTTGCTCAGTTTGTATAATTTCACTTCAAATTTATTTTTTGGAAGCAGACTTTATAGAGTTTAACTATTAATAAAAGTTACTCTTTAAAAAATAATTATGATAACTCTATAGTAGCCCTTTCAACTAGTAAAATATTGTTTTAACAAGGAAAAGTTCCCACTGTGTGATTTGGGCTAAATCAAGCACAAAGAGGATGAATGTTTTTCAGGTTGGGAAAGTGGAACTCACATTAAATTTGTGATTTAATGGCATGTCAAACAATTATCTAAATTTTGTCTATACAGCTATATCTATAGCTGGCAAATTACGTCTTCCAATCTACAGTGAAAATTATACCAAACGAAAATATACTCAATACCAGTTAATTACATTGTTATCTCAAAGAGTATTATACGAATAAGGACTATAGATATGTTGCTGAATTTATTGATTTAATGCATTGAATTCAATTCAAGATTGGTAAAAAAACACATATCTCACTTAACAACATTACATAACTTTACCCTCCGAATTCCTTCGTTCTATTTCAATAGCTTACTACACCAAACTCTGGAATTCTTCTATTTAAATGGTGAAAAGATACCATTGATTGCTATTGATTCAAGTGGATTTACAGGAGGGAAATGTAGTTACTATTGTTCTGTAAGAACAGAAAAAAGACTCTCGTATTTGAAAGTAAATATAGACATTGATGTTGAGAGGTTAATTAAAACTGGTTTTAGGACCCCAGGTAAATCTGTGCATGGTGTAAAAAATGCAGATACATTGCTTAGCCAGTACCACAAAAGAAGAAAAGCGGATTGTTATTTGAGAAAAAAGTATATGGTTCATAGATGATAAATGATTTAATTAAAAAACCGTTGAAAGTGGCAACCTTCACACATATAAGAGGTGATAAATAAAGACTATAAAAACATCTCGAAAAATTAAGGACGAATTAATTAAATACGTCTGCAATTACAGAAATCTGGCAGAGGCAAATTTTTCTGTATTGAAAAGAAAAAAAGAACTTCTGAAAATACTATAAAGGAGATAGCATAAGTTTTTCTACTTCTTGTATTTACAGTTAAAGAATTAACCATGGCATAAGGCCTAATAATATAAGTAATACAATATAGAAAAAAATGTCCCTGCCACTCGAATACTTATGGGGGATTTCATTCTTTTTCATCTTCAAAGCTGTTGTATAAGCGTCGAATATATTGTATACCCAAATAATCATGGGGATGATAAAAGGAAATCCATAAAAGGAAGATACCGACATTAAAAAAGCTATACTGTAAGCTTTTAAATATTCACCATTGTAAACTTGCCCGGAACCGGCTATAACAATAGACCATATTAATGCATATATTGGTGTTTTCTTTTTAGTTCGACCTGTTTCATTTACTTTAACACCACAACCAGTACAATATTCTTTATCTTCTAATTTTGTGCCACATACAGAACAATAATTTTGCATAATATTTCACATTTAATGTAGTAAGTTATTATTATAAATATTCTTTTCTATTAAGTAATATAAATATCAGCATAATACGAAATAATTTTATAATTAAGCTTTAATTTTAATAAAATGGAAGATGTATATATTTGCTATCAATTTTAACAATAATTATATTTTGTTTCATAGGCTTTCTATCTGTTAATTTTATGCAATTAGATATATTTTATATAAGGTTTACAAGCAAAAATTGTATACTATTAAACATAGCAATATTTGAAATATAATTACTAGTTATCACTGAAAAATAATTTCATCACTTTTAAGTATTATTATTTGCTATTAAACTCAAAATTAAATTATAGTATACATATTGATAGCAGGTGATTGTATTAGTATTAAAAAAATAATCATAGTAAATGTTCTATTGCTAGCTCTCTTAATTGGTACTGCCTCTGCTTCTAACACCGGTCCAATTGAAGAAAAATGGAACATTACATTTGATGGACAAGATGATGATCATATAGCTTCTATTATAAAATCAAACTCTGAAGGATACATTGTATCTGGAAATATGGGATTGGATCCCATTAGTTCTGACCAAGATGGATTTTTATATGAAATCGACTCAGAGGGGGAAATATTATGGAGAGAAAAATTTGGAGGAAACCAACGGGATTCACTTTCAGCGGTTTTTCAGGCTGATAAGCAAAATTATATAGCCGTTGGAAATACTATTTCTTTTGGATCACCGTCTACCCGGTCTACATGGATAATAAAAGTAGATAATGATGGAAATGAAATTTGGAATAAAACCATTTTACAGGATGTTTCGACCATAATTAGTTCCGGGCAAAAAACTTCAGATGGAGGTTTTGTCCTTGCAGGAATGCGTGCTCCTCTAAGAACTGCTGGTGGGAATCTAGTAGGATTGCTAATCAAAACAGACTCTGAAGGAAATGTAGAATGGTCAAAGGATTTTGGAACAGGGCAAGTCCGTACCTATGATTGTTTTTATTCAGTAAGGCAAACTCCTGAAGGAAACTACATTTTGTCTGGAACTACCCAATCTTTTAGTTCAGGGAATGTAGAGGATGGATGGTTAGTAAAAGTCGATTCAAATGGCAATGAATTATGGAATAAATCATTTGGTGGAAAAGAGGTCGATTTCCTGGATTCAGTTATTGTCTCTCCAGATGGTGACTACATTGCTTTGGGTAGAAGCAAACAATATGGTGAATCACTCTTCAATGCGTGGGCAGTGAGGACCGATAAGAATGGGAATCTCCTTTGGGAAAAACGATATTTTGACCATTCAGATTCTTATTTTTCTTCTATTGAAAAGTCTCCAGATGAAAACTACCTGGTTACAGGTTCAGTTGGAAAAGTTCCAAATGGCTCAGTACAAGCTTCCTTTTCAGCAAAAAGTTATGAAGCTGTCCTGATGAAGATAGATGGCGATGGAAATTCATTGTGGTCAGAGAATTTTGATGGATATCAAACTTCCTCATTTAGTTCTATTGCAGTGGATGATGATTCCTATGTTGTAGCAGGAAGTGCAAAATTGAATGATTCGGGCAATTCTGATGGCTTAATAGTTACATTCAATGAACCTGCAATGGTTAAACAATCTGCTTCAGGGGAGGATACTTCAGAAAGTCAACCAAATCAGGAAAAAAGCCCCCTTTCGGTGACATTAGCTGCCATTTGTCTTGCAGTTGCATTCATTTTTGCAAAGAGACCATGATTAAAATGTTTAGCAGGGTATTTGCCCTGCTTCTATTTTTTCAATAATTGCTGTATCAAAACTAAAAATCATCTCTTGTGATCTTACATCACGTAATTAGAATATAGAGTATTATAAAACCAATAAAAACTGCAATCCATTTGGAAAAGTTGTTTCCATCAACATTCACATCTCCAACATTGATTACATTTGATCTCTGAATAAAGCTATCATTAACTTCATGATTCCCTGTATTCGATTTGTTGGTGTTTCTTGATTCTTCTTTCAAATTTCCAGAAACCCTATTAACCGGATCATTGTCTGTTTTTGACTTAGATTCACTGGAAGTAACTTTTCCAGCACTTTTAATATAAGCTTTGAAATTCAAGTGAGGGTCATATGAGCCTCTATGCCATTTGGAACATTTGGTGCAGTAGTAATAGTTTGCATTTGATGCATTTGTTTCCTTTTCATCAAAGTAACTGATATGTCTTCTGGAAAGTGAATCGGGATCTGCGGTTAATCTGTGCCAAGTATCGCATTCAGAACAATAATAGTAATCCCCTTTCTGACCAACTTGTTTTGTTTGATTCATGTATATCACACAAACATTTCAAATAAACTTATATGAGTATTTTTAGTGACTCTTCTTTCCTTTTCAACTTGCCTAGTTTTTGGTACTTCTCTATACTTAGTAACAGGCACTTCCCTAGTTTTTTCAACAGTATCGTATGCTGTTTCAGTTGTTGAATATTCCATGGTTGCTTCTATACTAACTTTCATAGTTTGCGAAAGATCAACTTTCCGAAAATGGAACACATAGTAATCGGATTTGTCAGGAACAAAACTAAAATAAGAACTATCAACATTTTTCTTCAGTACATATACCTTCATAGAAGAGTCAAATTCGTATCCATTATTAACGAATGAATTATACGTTTGTAAGTCCATGACATCAAAATTACAATTGTTACCTGAAAGTTCACTTATATGTCCTGATATTTTTACTCCTTTTTTACCATCAAGATCAATATATCTCTTCCACGATTGACCACCGTAATCCATACTTACTTCGTCAGTATTCGGTGATACTATTGTTTTCTCTCTAGTAACATCCTCTGTAACCGGTACCTCTTCATAATATGTTTCAGTTTCCGTGGTTTCATAAGGTTCATCAACATAATATGTTTCTGTAGTTATGTATGGTTCATAAGTGGTATAACTGTGTGGAATTACAGGCAAAAAGGAACCAAGTATTAAAAAGAGAACTATAATAGATGCATATACATATTTGTTTGATCTTTTTTCAGGTTTTGGATATGTATTACTTTCAATATTCTTTTGTGATAGTTGCTCTACTGCATTCTTTTGAGTTTCCGTGAGCTTGGATTCCTTCTCCTTTTTTGAATCAATCGAATCAATCGCTTTCAATTCATCAGAATTTGAATCGTTATCTGTAACTTTGTCATCCTGTTTCGTTGAATCGAAATTGGTACGCTGTACAAGACTATCTCTGACATCTATATCCAACCCATCTGCAACATTAAAATTAGATCTTTGAACAACTGAATCTGTAATATTAATTACATTTTCTTTTTTAATAACTCCAATTTCCTGAGCAGATTGTGTAGTAGAAGCAAGATGTTGGAGATCTGATATGATTTCATTCAAAAATCCATTTAGTCCATGTTCTTCATCTGAAACTGCTTTGAACATTACTTGGGTAAGTCCATCTTTTTCTCTGACAAAAGCAGTTAAAAGATAATCAATTTGTTCCCCAACAGATTCAGCTGCAAAATAGACAATGATGCCATCTCTTATGGCATATTCATCCACTTTATAAAGGCTGTTTTTACATGTTTGAGTTATATATGAGATGATTTTTTCCGGACTGAGCCCTTTGAAATTAATGCCCTTGTTTAAAGATTGCCCGATGCTTGCCCTTTCCAGAAAATCATTACGTTTCATTGGCTTTTCTTTCAAAAATGGGCAAACACAATCAATTTCTTTGGGCTTAATCTTCTCGGCATGTGATTCCCATTTTGAGTCTTTGTAAAGTACCGTAGCACCTATTTTTTCCTTATGGATGCAATTGGATGGTTTCAAGATGAATTTTGCAGTACGCTCTACACCGGGGGGGGATATTTCCCAGTTTACTAATTTTTTCCCCATCTAAGTTGAAAAGTGATTCTGAGTAATCCAATACAGCTTCTACATCGGAAACAGTTGAATCAGTGGAATTAGTAACTCTAATTCCAAATTTAATCCTATTATCGGGTAGTATCTGATAGCCACGTTTTATGTTCAGGTTTCCCATCCATTGTCCCCATTCATTATGATAAAATTTGTAAATTAATAAATACATAGCAAATATATTAATTTATTTGTAATAAACATAATTGTTGAAACTTATAAAAAGCAATCACATATTCTTTGATTTTACATATTTAGGTGATTCAAGACCAACATCAACGATAATTCCTTGATTGAGCATTTTTTTTACCAATTCATTTGCTCCTTGATGATTGAGGCCAAATTTCATCTCAATATCATTTAATGTGAAATATTCCGCTTCTTCAATGAACTCATTCATTGATTGATTGAGAGTTTGTCTTTCGGTATCATGTGAATGCCAGAACTTCAAATGGTTTGCAGATTCTGATGTATCATTAAATATCAAAGTATCATTTTTCAATTCATAGAGGAATAGAGACATCCTTTGGTGGATGAAATTTCTTGCAAATACTTTGACACCATCATTCCATTCGTTTGCAATAAGACAGAGGTTTTTGTGTTGTTTTTTACCAACAGCATTGGCCTGAGACTGTACATGTTCAACAAAATCCTGCATTTGTTGTATGGGATAGCAGTACGTTTCAATTGTCAGGATTTTTCTGAACAGATTATCTTTAATTACACCACTTACACTTCTTTTAGTGACATCAATCTTCCAGTTTTTATCTGCAATATAGTCCCCATTAGGTGATATTTCAGGCTGGAATTTTGAATATTTTTCTTCAAGCAAGTTTATGTAATTGTAAAGTTTGGACAGATATTCAGTATCATCTAATTCATCTTTTTCAATCGATATGCCATGAGTTATTCCACAAGATTTTTTAGCAGAATCTAATTCATCTGCATGGCTATCCAGCGAATTCAACTGTTGTTTTCTTTTTGTGTCTTCATATTCCGAATTAAGTTCATCTGTAAGCATTATTCGGTTTCTGAAGCTTGTTGCCAGAGAATCTATTTTTCTTTCAAGTGTGAGTGTATCTACAGTTTCAGCTGTATCCAGAGAAGTCTGCAGAAATTCAAGTAAGCCAGTTGAACTTTTCATGAAACACTCTTCTGCTTCATAAAAGTCGTCCAGGTTGCCTTGTCTGCGATTAAAAGAACTTATGTTTTTATCCTGAAAATCAGCTATCAAATCGCTTGTTTTATTCCTTACCTGGCGAAGTTCTGCAGTTGTGATGGAATCCTGCTTTCGATATGCTTTGTGAATTAAGTGTTCAATATACTCATGCGATTTGTGCAAATTGTCAATCACTAATTTGTGATTTTGCTGCTGCAGCTCTGCCGGAGGTGTCAAATCTGCCATATCGGTAAATCCCCACTTTTCATTATTTATTCAAAATTAAGTTTCATACAGATTGATTTCTATAACTCATAATATCACTGAAAGTACCGGCTTCCCCATTTTTATCAATCTGCTTTTGTGCCTCAATATACCAGTTGTGTATCGAAGGCTTGCGTTTATTGAATATTTCCATGAAATCTCCGGTTTCAATTTTACGTGTTCCTTTACCCTGCAATGCTTCGCTCAGAGGAATGTCTGCTGTTTCTTTGCAAATTGCCGTTATATCTGCACCTGAATATGCATCCGTCATTTGCGCTAAGTAATGTAAATCGATATCTTCTGCAACAGGTCGGTTCTTCAAATTGAGATCCAGGATAGCCTTACGTGCCTGATGATCAGGTTCAGGTATGAATAACAATTTACTGAAACGGCCGGGTCTTCGAAGAGCAGGATCGATAGCCCATGGTTCATTGGTCGCTGCCAGGACAAGCAGGTTTTCCTGTGTTGCATCGATACCATCCATCAGAGTAAGCAACTCATTGACAAGCCTTTTTGCATGTTCTTCGGCTTGACTACGTCTACCAGCTATAGAATCGATTTCATCAAAAAATATGATTGCTTTTTCCGATTCTCTTGCGGTAGCAAATATTTGTTTAATATTTTTCTCCGATGAACCTACCCATTTGCTCACAATACTGCTTGTTTTGACTGTAAAAAAATCCGCATCACACTCTTTTGCTGCGGCTTTTGCCATCATCGTCTTGCCACACCCAGGAGGACCATAAAGTAGGATTCCCTCGCCTGCTTTTTGACCATACATCTGGTACAGTTCTTTGTGAGTGAAAGGATAAATGATGGCTTTTCTTATGTCTTCCTTGACATCTTCCAAACCACCGATATCTTCAAATCCAATATTTGAAGGTTCCTTCATGAGCAGGTCTGATTTGGCCAAACCAGACTCTTCAATATTTCCTTCACCTGTATCGGCACTACCCGCAGTATTTGCACTAACAGTCCTGAAGGATTGGGCTTTTGCAAGCAGGTGCTCTGCAAGGTCACGCTGTGTATTTCTCTCTGTTTTATCAGCAGCAACTTTGGATGCTTCGTTATATAGCCCGGCTGCTTTAAGATAGAGTTCTCTGGCCCTTTTATGATTGTCTGCATTTTCTAGTTTTTTTGCAGCTCTTGCATACCCTCGAGCCTGTGCAGCAAATGAGTTTGAAGATGTCAGTTACCACCCCTCCAATCAATTATTACTGATTCATTCTTTCATTTCAGATTCAAGTTTCTTGGAGAAACTGTCTTCTTCCGTATCTTCACTGCTGAGTTCTGCCAGAAGTTCTGACCGAAGGGAATCCTGTGTCTCAGAAAGTTCAGTACCGCCGGCCATTGCTGCATCCATTGAGGAGGTCATCATATTTGTGGCTGTATTGACTTTATCCATAGATGTACGGATATTTGTAACCGCAGTTTCCAATTTTGTGTTATCAAACCCAAGCTGTTTCTGCCATTGGCCAAGGTTTTGCCCAATTTCAACGACTTCATTGAGACCTGATTCCATTTCTATTACATCAGACATTGATTGGGCCATTTCCACCATGCTGCTTATGGTACTAACCTGCCCTTCGATCATAGAGAACCTGCGTGAAGCAACTCTATATTCCCGGTCGTTTCCATTTGCAAGGGCTTTTTTAGCTTCATTACGAGCCTGGTCTCTCTTTCTGATCAATTCTTTTTCCCGTGTTGTCAATCTCTGTTCAGACATTGATAACTTTGTTTTCAAATCATCTGATGACACTTTCTTGAATGGATTTTTGATTTCCATTATAATTTCTCCTCCATATTGTTCTGTTTAGCAAATCTTATACACAGTTTCAGAGCTTCTGATGTATTGATCGCTATCCCCAACTCAACCAAATTTTCCAAATATTTCTTGCTGTCTTCTGAGACTCTCGCACTTACTGGATATGACTTTCGCATTAGATATTCACCGATACTAAAGTTCGAAACATTCACCATTGTATACAATGGAAAACGTTATATATAAGACTTATTCAATATACTGCTAAAGTACTGGATACAATTTAGGGGTTAATTTAAAATGTCATTCAAGTGGAAAGCAACATCAGATGAGATTGCAAGGGTTATTTCAAAGAAAAACATTGGTGGTATATTTAGTAAATCAATAACAATTTCTCCCAATCAAAAGGCGGCAATAATTAAAAATGGTGTTGTGGAAGAAAGCGTTAGTAGTGGCAAATTACGAGTTGGAGGGTTACTTAAAGGAGAAATCAACAAAGATGTTGATATTGCATTGATGGACATATCTCCCAAAGATCTGCAGTGGGCTAGTAGTGAGATGTGGACTTCTGATAATCAGAAAATTAGCTGTAAAGGCCTTTTGAGATTCAAAATACACGATGAACAGAAATTCTTCCAGATGCTTTTTGCCTATACAACACCCGGAAATAATGGGGAGAGAAAGTTATCTGTACAGGATATATACAATCGTCTTGAAAGTGAAACTATCACACGTGTTCTTCAGCCCGAAATCAGGAACATTGGCATAGAAAACATTTACGGAAATCGGGAGATGCAGCTTCGTTTGGAAAATGAACTGGAGATGCAGCTAAAATCTACCTTCGCAATGTGGGGCCTTGAACTTATACGTTATTCAGTGGAATGGGACCTTGGAACCTATGAACAGGTGATGCAGGCCTCAAATGAGTTGCATACAAATGAGGAACTCAAAGAACTTGAAACATTATCTAAGGAAGGAGATATTGAACGCCAATCACGTGAACAGATTGCACAAACAAGGGCAAATTTTGCTCCAGAATCTGTAATAAGGGATCATGAAAGGAATGAAGGTATAAAACAGGTAAAACATTCGGCTGCTATATCCCAGATAGAGAGTGAATCAGATGCTTTGGAAGCAAAACAGGCAATTGATACATTCAGAGCCTGGAAAGAAACTAAAAAAGATTTGAAAAGAGCAGATCTTGAAATCGAAGAGGACATGGAAGACCGCAGGCATTACCGTGATAAAGATTATCTGAACAATATAATGGATAAAGGTGGTGCGGATACTGCCAAGATAATCGCTCAGGGCAGAGAGTTTGGTTCTATGTCAGCTGAACAGATTGAAGCCCTTGCAAAAATACAGGAAGCTGAGGCTAATAAAAACGATGATCGAATCAAGTTCATGATGGATGTTGAGGACCGGGAACGTGCAGATGCCTACAGGCATAAGGAACTTGATGCAGCAATGATGGGTGCTGCCCAGAATAATGTTTCACCGGGTGCTCGTAAATGTCCAAACTGCGGAAGTGTAATTGCTGCAGAGGCCAATTTCTGTGGTCAATGTGGGTCTAAGATGAAATGAATTTTTATATTATGTCTTTTTTTCAGGAGTAAAATAAAAATATAGAAGACACATCTATGTATAAATTATATGGTAACAAAATATATTGTCTCCAGTTGGGTTTTATATGAAATGGGATGAATTTATTCAACATATGAGTAGAGTAATGTTTATCTTACTCTTTTTTTTCGTATTGACAGGCTTTTTCAGTTCAACTGCATCTGCTGAAAGCGTTACATTTTCAGACATGGGTATATCTTCTCAGTTTACTTCAGGAGATGAGGGTACCACACCAACCGGGACATTTCATATAGATTCAGTAAATCAGCAGGCCGAAATCACTGTAGATACTTATCGTCCTTCTTATGCTTCAATAGTAACAATTTATGTAAATGACGCACCAGTGAAATCTGCATCTGTTAGTGATGAAGAAACAGTTTCGGTTACATTATCATCTGATAATTTGAAAACTGGTGAAAATACCATATTTATTAAAGCAGTTGCAGATTTCGGAAATTTTGACAGTGGAAATGATATGGTTATCTACGGAACTTCAAAAATAACCATATCTGAGGATAATACAAATGCATATGAATCTACTGAAAGCGTTAGTTTTTCAGATATGGGTATATCTTCCCAATTTACTTCAGGAGACGAAGGTACTACACCAACAGGTACATTTCATATTGATTCAGTAAATCAGCAGGCCGAAATCACTGTAGACACTTATCGTCCTTCTTATGCTTCAATAGTAACAATTTATGTAAATGACGCACCAGTGAAATCTGCATCTGTTAGTGATGAAGAAACAGTTTCGGTTACATTATCATCTGATAATTTGAAAACTGGTGAAAATACCATATTTATTAAAGCAGTTGCAGATTTCGGAAATTTTGACAGTGGAAATAATATGGTTATCTACGGAACTTCAAAAATAACCATATCTGAAGAAGTTATTCAAGAAAACGTCGATTCCACTTCTCAATCGGATACAGAGGATTCAGGTGTAGATTCTACCTACACAAATTCTAACTCAAATAAGGATATAACAAATGTTGAATCCTCAAGTTCTGATACAGAAGAAGGGACTGTCGATGATACATCTCAAACTACAAATTCTGAAGAAGAAAGTAAAGATTCGACTACTGGTAGTTCTGAAGTCGAAGATGATACCACTGTTCATAAATCAGAAAATTCAAATACATATGAAGAAAGTAATTCAAACTATATTTATGAAACAGAAAATAAAAATAATGAAAATGAATCAAATGATGGTTTCCCTATTTCTGGGATATTATTCTTAATGTTAATAATCGGTGGGGTTCTTGTTGCTAAAAAGAACAATAATTCTTCTCAAAAAAATAATGATCAAAGTCCCCCAATGAAAGATTCTTTTAATTCCGTAAGTAAATCAGATTCATTTTATGCAGGACAACAAGCTACAGCTGCAACAAAAGAAAAAGGAATTATTATAAAATCGGCGTATAATTACGAAGGCGCAAAAATCATTTATAAACTAAGTATCAAAAATTCTACAACGGATGCAATTAGTGATATAAAAATTTCTCTTTTTGTACCAGATGTATTTCTTATAAATGAGACACACAAATTAATTTCTTTACTAGAACCAAACGATAAAAAAAGTGCCACATTTGAAATAAGACCGACTGGTGAATGTGGAGATTGCAACATTTCGGGTAATATCAATTATTACGACCATAGTCAGAAAAAACGTCAATATATGGATATCGAAACAAAATCTCTCAGTATTGTATGCCCTATGTTGAGAAATAAGGATATAACTAAAACAGAATGGAGAACTGTGATTAATTACTTGGTAAGTACAGAAGAAACAACAAAAGAAATCGATATACCGGCTGAGACACTCTTAGACATGGTATCGCGGATTGTTGAAGATATGAATATGTTCATGCTTGAACCAGAAATAAGTTCCACTCCAAATATGTTCAATGGTGTTGCAAGATTCTATGCTGAAGGAGTGAAAGACCTGAAATATGCTGCACAGATAGAGGTCGTGGGTGGTTCTAAGAAATCCAAACTCATCTTGAAAGCCTGGGCTGAAAAAGAGGAAGCATTAACAGGTTTCTATCATGGTATTTTAGATGAACTTGAAAAGCGTACTCAAATAAAAGGAAGTATCAACGAAAACATCATTCAGAACTATTACCATTATGGAGATAAAGTTGATACAAAAATAAATGATTCACTTATACAAAGATCATTTAATAAAGATGTTCATGGTTCAATATCAGATGATAAAGATGAATATCAAACGGCTTCACCAATTGAAGATTATAAGATAAAATCTGAGTCATATGATGAATTCAATTACGATGGAGTTTACACATACCTTGTAAATATTGCCCAAAAAGCCTGTGATCATAGGTCTAAAATCCTTAATAATCTGGACGTTCCCTCTTATCGAAAATCTCTCTACGAAAAAGGTATTATTGTTACCTATGGAGATGTTCTGAAACAATTTGGGAAAATTCCTAACAATCCTTCACATCAACAACAATTGTATCCAATACTTGATGAAATCAATAAAAACAATAAACCGATATTGCTGTCAGCACTTGTAGTAAACAAAGAGGAATACCTTCCTAGTGAACAATTTTTCAAAAAATGGACAAACAATTCGTGGGAATCGGAATTAGAAAAAATCTGGGATTCTTACTGCGATGAAAATGGTGGCTTTTAATACACTTTAGATGAAAGTTATAGTTTGATGCGGATATGATGGGAGCTGCACAATTCCGTAGTAGCCCTGTTTCAAGAATTGTCTCGGTTGCGGCACCAAAGTACCCATTGGAGCACATTTTTGTGGCCATTGCGGGACCAAACTTGACTGAGAATCTAAAACTGAAGATACGTAAATAGATGATGGGAAATTAAGGAAAATGTTCAATAAATTAGCCGAAAATAATTGCTTTAAAAAAGCAGCAGTTAATCGTAATTCTCCCTGCTTCATTATCCATTTTTTATTTTTCAATGAAAATATACTATATTAGGTGTAAATTTATTCGTAAAAATTAGACCATATGAAAATTAATTATTTTTCACTACAGACCAAAAGAAAGCCCATAAATACAATGATTATATTATTTGTTTAAACTGGAATTTATTTTAAATCTGGTCTAAATAACGGCTTAAAAATAAGATTGCAATATCATCCATTCCATTGTCTAGGAGATATAAGTATGACAAAAGAACAGCAGCCGATTGCAGTGGATGAAGCTTATATAATTCGAGATAATCAGTTTTGGTATAATGACTGCTCATTTGCTGATTTTGTGAGAGATAAAGCAGCCATTGTTGTAAATATAAGTGGTCTTGGGATACGCACTCTTGAGCATGCTGAACGAGGAATCGATGGACGTTTAACATCCTCATATAAAATCCCACCTGTTGATCAGAGATGGTGGAAAGCACATCGTGGTGAAGCTGTTCGACTGGAGTTACTAAGTATTGAAAATGAAGGGGTGAAACCATCCACATTTCCTCTTCATGTTGCCAGAGAAACTGAATTTTACCAAGGTTACATCCGTTTCAAGATGTCCGTGACCAATAAGAGCTCCAGCCTTATTGCAGACGTAGTTCTTGATTTTACTTTTGATGAAAAACTCTTGAATATTGCCGATTATGGTGAATATCCTGTGAAGAACGGGAAAATCATATTGGGAAATATCTATGGAGGCAAATCTAAGTCAATTGCCATTCTTTTCGACCCATTGACCTGTACCAAAGCTGCAGATATTAACTGTCATATTATTTATGCAGACCATGAAGGCAGAATGTCTTCAACCTTCATGAAGCCTAAAGAAATCAGTGTGATCTGCCCCATCATGAAGACTGAATCCGATATTAATATCGGAAGACTCAAGGAGTTCATTGCGAATCTTCCAACAAAGGACAGTCGTGTTTACGAAATTAAGAGTGGATTCAACATCGACAAATTAACTTCTCTTGCTCGGGAAGTCGTGGAAAAGTATGATGTTCGCCATGTTCGTAATCTCCACACACGTGATGGAAAAATCTGTGAGATCTGGTATTATGGAAACACAAAAGTTACAAAAGATGCAATCGTCATCAAAATCTCTGTTTCCACGGAATATTCTACGATGGAACTGTTTGCTGCCACTAGAAATGCAGAAACACTCACTGGTCTACTTGCTGAAATTGGTCGTGATCTGAAAAATGCAGTTGAATCAAAAACAAGTGGTAAAGGCGGGATTATTAATGTCACCATAAAGGATTCGATTGTTCAACGCAGTAATTTGCTGGATATGTGCGACATTGATGGCACATGTGACGTTAACATTGTCATCGAGGATTCCGTAGTCGAACGCACTAGCATTGCCACAGTGAATGAAGAAGTAAAGCATCTTCACAGGGAAAAAGAAGAACTTGAGTGGCAAAGAAGAGAGGTTGAGAAGAGAAAAGTTCAGGAAACTGCTCGTCTGAAAATACCCGAAGAAAAGGAGATCACGATAAAGGATGCAAAAAGAAAGCGCACGCATTCTGCTTATTCATCTCAAAAAGTAAAATCTTCATCCCATTCAACACAACTACAAAGCCTGTCTCCCCAAAAAAAGTCAGGCAAAAAAGTGTTGATATCTTTATTGTTCATACTTTTGCTCGGTGGCCTCTGGATGGGGCTAGGTGGCAGTGAAAATTCAACTACAATAAATTCACAAAATATGGATGATTTGGATGTGGTTTCTTTTACGAACACAGTAGAATCTGATGAAGATTCGACTTCTTCCAGTTTGGAAAATGCGGGTAATGAGCATAATACGATTTCATATGATGTTGCGGATTTTAAAACCTACACCAACTCCATAGGCATGGAATTCGTGCTCATTCCTGCAGGTGAATTTATGATGGGTTCTCCTGAAGATGAAGAGGGACGAGAAAATAATGAAGGCCCAATTCATAAAGTGACCATCGAGAAAGCTTACTATCTTGGTAAATACGAAATAACTCGAGAACAATGGTTTGAAGTTATGGGTGATACTTCTTCGAATATTAGTAAACCCAATTACCCAATAGTAGATATTTCATGGTATGAGGTTCAAAATTTCATTAAAAAATTAAATGAAAAAGAAGAAACAAACAGGTACCGTCTCCCTACAGAGGCAGAATGGGAGTATGCATGTAGGGCTAATACAAAAACTAAGTACTATTTTGGAGATGATGAAAATAAACTTTCAGGGTATACTGAATTATTGGGAGGAAGATATCAAGTTGGAAGAAAAAAACCTAATCCATGGGGGTTGTACGATATGCATGGCAATGTTTGGGAGTGGGTACAAGATGATTATCATAAAAATTATGTAAATGCTCCAAATAGTACTATTGCTTGGAAAAGTAAAAATAGTAATTTCAAAGTGATACGTGGTGGTGCTAGTGGCCTATTGCCCAACCATTATAGGTCTGCAGTACGTACTGGTGAGAAAAGCGGCTCAAATTATTGCAATTTAGGATTTCGACTTGTTATGGAGTCGTGATTGATATTTATAGTTTTAATTACAGTGGCAACATCAATCATTTTCTGAAAATAAAAAAATGGTAGATTTATTCAACCAGAGTTAGTTTTAATTATTTCTGGAATCTTGTGAATAAAGTTCTTGATTATATCATCCTATCCTTTGACACAAAATTTACTAACAAGTGATTAATTTATAAATAATGGTCAAATGCACCGACGATTAAGCACTTTTATTTGCTTCTTCATTCTGTGAGTCAAAAATTCAGGGGAGTGTGTAGACAAGATAATTTTCAATAACATCCCTTATCTGCTACTCTAGTATAAATTTACCATAATGAGTGAACAAGAAGGTCATTATTCAAAGCTATAATTTCATTTCGTTCATTAAGGATATTTGCATATTCATCTTTGTGGAATTCATCACCATCTTTTTCAAAGAGCATCCCTTCAATTAAGTAGACTTTTTCGTGTAAAAAACCAAAAATGTTTATAACCCACATCTATATATTATGAAAATGCGCGTTTGTCAAAATTGTGAAAAACACGTGGGTTCAAACGGATTTTGTACCGACTGTATGTCATATGATTATGTTAAAAGTGTGTGTAGACCAAAACCAAAGAAGATTTTTAAACCAAAAAATAAACCCAAAAAACCCAAAGAATCAGCAGAAGCACATTTTAAAAGAACTGAACGTTTAATAGAGGAAGCAGAAATCCTTTTAAGAAAATCTGAGGCACAAAGAAAATCATCAAAATAACAGAAGACAATCTTTGTAACCTTTCTGTTATACATCAATTCCAAAATGGAACGAAATGGTTTACATTTAATCATTTCAATTTCGAATATTATTGTCATCTGCAAACATCAAAATTTCATATTCCAATTTCATTTTGAAGTAATATAGATATTTTATTGGTATTGATACGCTCTATAGATGATATTTTCTGTTCAAATAAGGAAAATCAATTTTGGCTCTAATATTAATAAAAAAGTATAATCCAAAATATTTATCATGTTTGATAAATAGACATCAGCTGATATTATTCAAAAAAGTGATCGACATGGAAATTGATTTTGGAAATCGAAAACATATTCTTTGCAAATATACATATCTTGAAAACCATCCAGATACAGTATTTGATGAATTGATTTATGCAGATAATTATCATTTTCTCCTATGATAAGAAACAACTTTTAACATTTGCACAAATTTAAAAATTGATACATATGAACTCAGTGTCTCTAATCCATCTAACAATAAAAAATAGCAGCAGTTGATGAGCTAAAACAATCACTATTACACCAGGTATTAATGGAAAACAAATGGACATGTTGAAAGTATAATCAAGGAGAAAACAAATGAGTAAAGACGACCACAAGATAGACGCAGATGATCGGAACATTTTCGATGTGCTCAATGAACGCAAATACACAGTCGATTACTTTCAAAGAGAATACAGCTGGGAACAAAAGCACATGGAGCAACTCATTACTGACCTGACTTCCACCTTTCTCGATGTTTACACAGAAGGAGATCCCAGAACAGCAGTCGAACATTATAACAACTATTATTTAGGTCCTTTTGTGGTCAGCAGCAAGAATAGTATGAAAAGTATAATCGACGGACAGCAACGATTAACCTCCTTAACACTGTTTCTTATATACCTCAACCATATACAGAAGGAGCTCGGCATGAGTGAATCAATTGAGTCCCTGGTATTCTCTGAAAAATATGGACAGAAATCTTTTAATATTCAGGTACCTGAACGCCAGGCTTGCCTTGAAAAGCTCTTTATTAAAGGCTGGTATGAAATTCAACCCGAAGATGATGAATCGACCATCAACATGGTAGAACGTTATTCTAATATTGAGCAAGCTTTCCCTGAGGAGATAAAAGGTACAGCTTTCCCCTACTTCCTTGACTGGCTGAAATACAACGTGATACTTGTAGAAATCACAGCTTACTCTGATGACAATGCCTACACTATTTTCGAGTCAATGAACGACAGGGGATTGAACCTAACATCTACTGAAATGCTCAAAAGTTACATCCTTTCACGCTTTAGTGATCAAACAGATCGGGCGAAAGCCAATCGTTTTTGGAAAGAATCAATACAGAAACTTCACAAACATAACAAAGATGAAGATCATCAATTCTTTCAGTCTTGGCTTAGGAGCCAATATGCCGATACAATACGTCAGGGTAAAATGGGATCTTCAAATGAAGATTTTGAGAAGATTGGGACTCGTTTCCACAGTTGGGTTCGTGATAATCTTTCAAAAATGAAACTCAACCCAGAATCGCCGGATGATTTCCGAGAATTTGTACATATAGAGATGAAATATTACCTGAAAGCATATTTGAATATTCTAGATGCACAAAAAGAAGAGAAAAAAGGATGGGAGCACGTTTTTTATATTAAACACTGGGGAATCGCTCCCTCTCTTGCTTTTCCACTGATGCTTGCTCCACTGAAATCAACCGATTCTCCAGACATTACACGTCAAAAAATAAATGAAGTAGCTCGTTACATTGAAACTTTCACTGTTAAACGTTCCGTCAATTTCCGGAAATTTGGTGCTAGCTCAATCCGCTACACAATGTATACTCTGGTGAAAGAACTTAGAGGAAAAGAACTTGACTCTCTGAGATTATGTTTGCAGAATAAACTCAGTGAAATGGATGAATCATGGGATGGAATCGCTCATTTCAGGATGCATGGACAGAATCGTAGATTTATTAAGTTCCTATTATCTCGGATTACTGGATTTATTGAGCAGCAATCAGGCTATTCTACAAATTTCTCGACATATTACATCAATAATGGATCAAAGCCCTATGAGGTAGAGCATATTTGGGCAGATAAATTTGTGGAACACCGAGATGAGTTTGAGCAACAACATGAATTCGAAAGATACCGTAATCATATAGGAGATCTAGTACTGTTGCCACAAGGTACGAACCAATCTTACGGAGATAAGCCTTACTCTGAAAAACTCGAACACTACTTAAAGGAAAATTTGCTGGTCAAATCTTTGCACCCCAAAGCATATGAAAACAATCCCAATTTTGTTAGTGCTACTCATAAATTGGAAATTAATTTCAAGCCACACAAATCATTCACCAAGAAGGATATTGATGAAAGACAAGCATTGATTCAGAATATTTGTGAGGTGATATGGGGAGATGGAGAGAGATCCTGATGATATGAATGAAACTGGAACCAGAACCTAATATATGGTCCTGCACTGAAAGGAGTAGATAGGGTTTGTCAAGGCAAGTCGCATGCTTTCTGTATTACAATATCAATTAGGTATAATATTGAAATTGGTAACCATCATGGTGAACCTGTAATTGCAGATTGCATGATGGTATTTTGTAACACTAAAATATGGAATTTTAATTGCTGCAGGGATCGATTTTGGTGGAACAAGGAAGACCAAAAACCCCTATCGAATCATATATTTGAGACAATAATTTTATATTTCGGGATATAATGAATTCAAAAATAGACACACTAAGCAATCTACTTCCAAAAGTTGCTGATATATTCATTTCTGAAAATCCAGTAATCTATGTAGGTACCGATTCTGTTATGGTAATCGGTGACATTCATGGTGACTTAAAAGCCCTTGATCTCATTCTAAAAATGCAAAAGAAAATCAATTGTGAAAGAATGATTTTTCTCGGGGATTATATTGATCGTGGACCTAATTCTGTTGAAGTTTTGAATAAGCTGTTTAGATTAAAAATTGCAGACCCAGATAAAATAATTCTACTTAGGGGCAACCATGAAACTGCAGAAATGAACTATTGTGGTGGATTTTATGATGAACTCGGAAGAGATGATTCATTGTTTGTCCTGGCAAATCATGTATTTGAAGAGATGCCAATAGCTGCAATAATCTTTAATCGAATATTTTGTGTGCATGGAGGAATTCCGGGGTCTCAAAAAATACATAGCATAGAAAAGTATCATTCATTTGAATATATCTGGAATGATCCATCTGAATTAAATGGGATGCATTCGTCTGCAAGAGGCGATGATATCAAGGAATATGGGCCTGATATCACTTCGGATTTTCTGCAAATCAATGGGTTGGAATTGATTATAAGAGGCCATAGCGCTCTAAAAGAGGGATACAAATGGTATTTCAATGAAAAATTGCTATCGCTTTTTTCAACCCCAAATTATCGTAGTCTATTCAATGTTGCGGCATTTGCAGTAATTAAAGATGAGAACACGAAGATAGTTGTATTCGGAACTTCAGACGGAAATGATTACTCTTTATTAGATTCAGTTTAACTTTGCTCTGATAGAAAAATGCCTTTCTGTTGTAAATCGGCCAATTGATACTACAAATAAATAGAAATCAACGTATATGATTGATTATGCCTTTCAAGAATGAATAAATTTTTCTTCAAAATGCAGTTTGTCGAATCAGAAAAAGTGATTACTCGCTTTTCCTCTTCTAAGAACCGTAAGTTAAAGTTTCACTTATCTGAATATTATCTATTGTCATATCACACATATTTAGATCAAGTAATTTTAATTAGATTTTCCACATTTCCAACCTCTCCTAACATGAGAATTCAAACTAAAAGGTTTACCAGATTTAACATCCTGCTTCATAGAATGCAAGGTGCCTTAAGAAAAACCATTTTCTTCCATTCAGAACAAGGCATATCAAGAACATTCTGGCTATAACCCTCTGAAATAGCCCTTTTAACCTCGCAGCAGAATTAATAAAATACTGTGACATGCACTTCTCAAAATTCGTGTATATGAATACATTACGTGCAAGACGAAAACCTTTATATTTAAAGACCGCTAATTTACTTATACTAATGAATATTGCTTTGACCATCAAAGCAGGTTCGGCTTTTGACTTGTACTGTGCGGGGCAATCTCGCCCGAGGCTTTCTATTTCCAGGCCAATATCTATTTTGATATATTATCCAATGAGATTTTTAGGGATGTATCAAATTCATAATATACTTTTACATAATAATCTTTTTTTGAGCATGCTTAATTATATATCTATTGTCGCCCAAACTTTTAGACGTACATAATTTGTGGGAGGTGAATGGAAATGGTAAAATGTGGAGTTTGTGGTGGTGATGCACCAAGACAACCAAATGTCACAGAAGATGGGAAATGTGACCTTTGTGGAAAGAAGTTTGTTCTTGAAGAAGAAAAGAAGCAGAAGGACTGAATGGGATATAAGTTCTTGGACTTATATTTTTAAGAATAAACCCACATGAATCAGGGAAAGCAAGAATGCCAAAAAGGATAGAGGGTTAGGTTTATTTACCTGATTCATTGCTCATTTACTTAGATCTCACTTAATCAAATTCTTTTTCATCCAGATAAGCAAGTTGAATATGTATGACTTTTTGGTTCCACTCCTATAAAGAACCAGATTGATGCATTTGGTGACTATGATGTTATATGTTGTTAGATCAAAGTGCTGTGCAGGGATAGTTGCATACTTTAATCTATCTCTTACTTTATTGTATATCGATTCGTGTTTATTTCTTATAAATAAGTCTTGGAATAGGGCTCTGTAGAAACCCTTTCCTCTCACTTCCACTAATACAATACGATTTTTTTCAAATTAAATCACTTCTTAAAAATACAATGAAGCCCCTCCCTCTACTGAAAATTTCAAATAGCAAAACTTATACAACTTACCATCAATCATTTGCTGGAAAAATAAAATATGAAAGGGGTACTAAAAATTGGGAGATATTAAACTCAATCCTTCACAATCACAGGCAGTTGATTATACAGATGGACCACTTCTCATACTCGCAGGTCCTGGTTCTGGCAAAACCCTGACCATTACGGAAAAAGTCGTAAACCTTGTGGATGAAGGATTTTCTCCTGAACGCATACTTGCCCTGACATTCTCTGAAAAGGCCGCAGGAGAGATGGAGGAGAGAATTGAAAACCGCATTGGAGAATCCAGCGCAATTACAGTATCCACCTTTCATTCCTACTGCAATGATTTGCTCAAGGAGTTCTCCCTCTATGTTGGCATTAATCAGGGTACCAGACTGATTTCACAGGAACATTCCCATGTCTGGGGAATAAACAATATCGACTCCTTTGGTTTTGAGAACATTGCGATTCCCAACAGACCCTATGATCTCATCACAAGCCTGCTGGAGGGTGTGTCTCAGTTACATGACCATCTGGTAGGTCCGCAGGAATTGCAGGATTTTGTCACGCGAAAGCTGGATGAAACCGTTGATGAAGAAGAAAGGGATGAACTGCTCAAACTTGCCGACATTGCCAGGTTCTATTCACATTACCAGCAGTACAAAAGGGACCATAATTTCATGGATTACGATGACATGATCACAATGACATGTCGCCTGCTGGAAAACAATGAAGTTGTTCGAAATCAGATTCGAAACAGATATGATTACGTCCTGGTAGATGAATTTCAGGATACAAATTATGCCCAGCTTTATCTTATCAATCTAATTGCTGATGGCACAAATCTTACCTGTGTTGCTGATGATGACCAGTGCATCTACAGATTCAGGGGTGCCTATCTTTCCAATATCAAACAACTGCAGGATTACTATGCATCCCTTGAGAAAATACCCCTGGATCGCAATTACAGGTCCAGCTCACAGATAGTACAATTATCCCAGCAATTGATTGCAACAAACCCGGAAAGGGAAGATAAGACTCTGCATTCCCACAATGGCGATGGGGAGAAAATAAAGGTAGTAAAATCCCCGGATGATTCCAGTGAGGCTCAATGGGTTGCAGATGAGATTCAGCGGCTGATTGAAGAAGAGGATATTACTCCTGAAGAGATCTTTGTACTTACCAGGAAACGTGCTGATGGGAAAAAGTACAGTGATGCATTGAAAGGCAAAATGATCCCTGTGGAATATGTGGGCAATCTGCAGCTTAAAAATTACCCTATTGTACAGGAAGCCCTGGCCTACATGCATATTGTCGCTGATCCTTTCAACAATGGAATTGCTTTTGCTAAAGTGTTTGCAAGGGAAGGAGTAAGTGAACATGACCTCCAGAAGATCAATACTGTTGCAAAAAAACTCAGCCGGGAAACGGAACTGGAAGGGGACGGAATCTATTCTGTGCTGCAACACCATCTGGATGATGTCCCTATAATCCAAAAGGCACTTGTCAAATCCATCCTTGCCAGGCTCAATGAACTTATCGATTACAGGAAGAATCACCTGCCCTCTGATACTGTGAAGTATCTGTTATCCGAGAAAACCGACCTATACAGGGCCCAGTTGCTTGCAGATACCCTAGCTTCCAGAAGGAATATTCATATCCTCAATTCCCTGACCAGTATGGTACAAGATCTGGAACTTGTGGACGGGGGTTCTGAATTTGCCAGGGCTGTTGAATATCTGGAACTTGTTTTCAATCTGGATATCGGGGATGAGGAAACCAGTGAGGAAAATACTGTTAAAGTCATGACCATCCATCAATCAAAGGGTAAGGAAGCAAAGGTTGTCTTTGTCTGTGATATGGCTGACCGCCATCTTCCCCTGAGATTCACCAAAAAGCAATTCCGTGTTCCCCGGGAACTTGAGAAAGGTGTGCAGAGGGATGTGGAGGATAAAATCCTGCATCTGGAGGAAGAGCGCAGGCTGGCCTATGTAGCCATGACCCGGTCCAGGGAAAAACTGTATCTCACATTTCCTGAAAAATATGCAGGCAACAAACGAGGTATTAAGCCCAGTGAGTTTGTCACCCAGTTAGATTATGAATCCAATCCCCTGATTGAATACATTGAAACTGACAAGTTGCAGGACACAGAGACTGTTACCACAGAATCGCCATTGAAAGGAAAACAGGACGAATATCTCAGGCTTTTGAACATGTATGCCGGCCAGGGCCAGATGAAGCAGGCACTGGAAGCACTGGTTGTGCTGGCTCAGTTAAAAGAGATAGAGAATAAGGGCAACCTGGCTGTATTTGATATTGAGGAGTTTTTGAAGATCACACCCAAAGAGATGGGAGAATTGGAGGCACTGGTGAATGAAGATTTACCACCTCTTGTAGATTCTGATATGCGTTTCTCAGCGTCCAAGATCAGGCAATACATGGAGTGTCCCCTGAAATTCAAGTATAGCAATGTACTGAATATACCGATTCCTCAAAAGACATTCTTCCAGACAGGAACCGATGTGCATTCTGTATTTGAACAGCTTTGCAGGCACAAGATGCAGGGCGAGTCCATTGATATGGAACTTGCCAATCGTATCCTGGATAAAACCTGGGATGGCTCTGTTTTCGATTCAGAGACCCACGAGCAGCAGGAACTTGAAAGAGTCAGGCAGATGCTGGAATACTGGTTTGAGTTTGAGGAAAGTAATGTCAATGAAACGATTGCTGTGGAGGAAAAGTTCAATCTCAAACTGGATGGAGCACAGTTTGGAGGAGTAATTGACCGAATCGACCAAACCCCTGCGGGCGATTATATTGTTATTGATTACAAGACCAGCAAAAGTCCATTGAGCAAGAACAAGATGCCAGAAGATGTACAACTTGCCCTGTACTGCCAGGCTGTCAGAGAGAGGTATGGTAAATATCCGGTCAAAGCGGGACTGATGTATGTCAATCCGAAGGTTCGGGATCTCAGGTTAATGGATGTAGACGAAGCACAGATCAATTCTGTACTTGATGGTGTCAGGGGGATAGTAGCAGATATTAAGGCCGAGGATTTTGAGGTCAAGGAAGAGCCGAATTGTTATTTCTGTGATTATAAAGGGATTTGTGAGTGGTACAACCATCAATGAAGAAAAATCCATGTATCTAAATAATATATATTAAGTGTGTATTGGTTTTAAAATATGCCTCAAAATACTTCTATAACCCTTTTAGTTCTCTAGAAAACCGGTCCTTTATTTTTTAATGAAGTGTAACCAATAAAAGTAACGAGGCACTCTGTATTTTTTCTAGCCAAAATCACACAGGCAACTTCTTCTTATTAAAATAATAAATATTAGTGGAAATAAGAGGAAAGTTTTCTACAGAGCCCAATTATGTCTGATTTATATATTTTCAACTCGAACTGATAGCTTTAAAATTTTCAATTTTATCCAATTCTGGATAAAAAGAAGTTATTAATAAATGGAGATGTTCTTGAATGTTGGAAAACTCCGTATTCAGGTCAAGTGTTTTTACACTTATTCTGTTGCCACCCAGCATATAATCATTGTCTGGAGTTATTTCTTCATCTGTTTTGGCATAAAGCAGTACACCACTAACATTTCCTGAATCTTCTTTGTCTCTGTTCTTTACGTAGGTATATATCTGATACATATTTGAGGAATGCTGAGAGCGAGTATTGTAGAGTGTATGCACCTGCATCATATTAGAATAATATTTGGTATCAATTATCAAAGTTCTTCCAGCATATTCTATCGTGACATCTGATCTCATGGTAGGTAAAAATTCAATTATCCCATCATCAGTGTCCCAACCAATATTGGAAGCTTTGACAGATAATTCTGGATAATGCTTACGATAATACTCGAGAACAAACTTCTCGAATAATCGGTGCATGTACTGATCATCTGTATATTGGTACAAGTCTTGATTTCCATCCTTTTCGCTTAAAAGCATCCCCTTGATCACAAGATAGCAAATATTGATCAACATTTTGTAAGTAGAATTATTTCGATGATATTTTATCCCGGTCCACTGAATTCTATAGGGATTAAGATCATCAACATTATGGAAGTGTAGTAAAACCTTCTTTAAAGTGTACTTTCGAGATTTTCCAACGTCAGAAGAGCGTAATAGGAGATGAGTGGTGGTTTTGAGTATCTGGTTCAGGTAGGTATTTTCTGTGAACTCATCAAACTCACATACTAGTTTTTTATTAATTAAAGTCTGTCTCTTTATAGATTCAGGAATGCTCATCTTTCCTACTGGCCTTGTTAGCTCATCTGATCTGCAAACATATTCACGTCCCAAACCACGTCTTATTTGGTTAAATATACCTTTGCCGAGTATCACAGCAAGCAAATCATGAGGATGTTCGAATTCCTCAGCTGTTATGGTTGAATAACTACCTTGATTAAGAACCTGGAAAGCATAAGAAAGCATATGATAGATGTTCTTAACCCTTATCATTTAATGCTCCCATAAAGTGTTTTCTTCCATTGCTCTATTTTGTCTTTCTCGTCAAACCAGTATTCTTCAAGCAATGGAACTATTTCATATTCAATAATTGAAGATAATATATCGTTGCTTACATTACCTTCTAGGCAAAAGAAACTGTGTCCAACTTTGAAACCTTCTCCAAGAGATTCATCCTGGGCTATGAATTCATTTAAAAGCTTGACCTGTTCTATCAGCTTACTAAACCGGGAATTGTTTGAACTGGTAACCATCGTTTGAAATCCTTCAGAATCAAATGCCGGCTCAATATTGAAAAAAGCAAATCTTCTTCTAAGTGCATAATCTATCATAGCTAAACTACGGTCAGCAGTGTTCATGAGGCCAATAATATGAACATTTGGGGGGACTGAAAAAAGTTCATCAGAATAAATAATACGTAACTTCTCACCACGTTTATCATTCTCGATCAACATCATTAGTTCACCAAATATCTTGCTGAGGTTACCTCGATTGATCTCATCGATGATAAAAAAGTAGTCATTTTCATCATCTTCTTGAGCTTGCTTACAAAATTCATAAAATGGCCCATGGTTTAACTCGAAACCATTTTCTGTGGGCCTATATCCCATGATAAAATCTTCATAGCTATAACTTTGATGAAACTGAACCATCATAACTCGGTTTGGATCCCAAGTTCCCATGATAGAACATGCCAGTCTTTTGGACACAAATGTCTTCCCAACACCAGGGGCACCCTGAAGTATTATATTCTTCTTTGATTTCACCAGAGCTACAAGAGTATGATAACGTTCAGAATCCATGAAAACATCTTCGAGAAAATCATCCTCAGTATATTCTGGATAAGTAAGCTCTACTTCATTTTGTAATTCTTCTTCAGCATCATCAAAAAACAGAGCTTTTAATTTTTTGCAATATGCTGTATAAGGGGTGATATCAGTAAGCATTTTAGTTACGGCTTTTCCCGGATGAGGCCATTCTCCCTTATGTGTCCAATTAACTTTACGTATATTTTTATATTCATCACGACTGTTATCAAAAATATATTCGGACTGGACCACACCTCTTCCAATTACTTTGGATTGGCCTTGTTTTGCATAAATTATATCCCCTGGCTTCATTTCATTTGTAAATTGCCAGGTGGCATGTGCTGCATTCCTATAAGAAAATTCTTCACCATAAAATTCCTTCATTTTATTTTTCATGGATGTTTTTGAAGAATATTGTCTCAAATCACCAATTTCGCCCCTTCTAATTCCCATAATTCCATTTTGATAGAACTCGTTCCATTTTTTAGCTTGCCTACCAGGAGAATATAGCCAATATCTCACTTCCGTTTGTGGAGTAGGATCTATCGTGCTACTTCCTTCCCTGGGATCTTTTTTTATCCAGGCGTTATAAGAGAGTTCAGGGAAACTTTTGACCACCGAATCTTCCTTTTCAAAGAGATACTTGCATTTATCGATAATCTCCAAATATTCTTCTGAATTGGGCAGTTTCAGGTCGGATATACCAGCTATTTGTTTACCAAATATATTTTTAGTATCAATCAAGTAATCTCTATTAGTTTTATCAAGGTTAAGATACGAATAAGGGCGAATCCAGTAAAGACCCATGGTAATATTCCATCTAATGCCAGATTGTTTTCTCACTATATCAAAAAAGTTCTTGAAATTAACACGGTTGGTTTCTGAAGGTTCATCTGCAAAATTGATAGCTGTCTCGAATAATTGCCATAAATTATCAATTGATTCCTCTATATTTTCAGATTTAAGTGAATAAAACAATGTTCGCATGTTATTCAGGATTGGTACTCCTTTAAGATCAGATGGAGCATCAGTTTCCACTCCTATTTTTAACCCAATACTTTTCATTAGAGCAATTCGGTTCTCATCAGTCAAACCCCGATTAAAACAACCAAAAACAGTGAATGGTCCAATATCGTTTAATGGTCCATCTTTTTGTATAAAATGGTTATGAAGATTTAATTTATCGTATTCATCTTTAAGTATTTGGATTAGAGCTTGTCTGTTATTTTGATATAATAAGAGCTTATCTGCAAATTCACTGTAAAATTGTACCCAGGTAAAACTATAATTTTCCATAATATTGCACCTATTTTGTAATTATTTTGATAGCAAAAGTATTTATTTCTTAAACTGGCTTCAAAACCAAAAATATTATTGCTTCCATTTATAGTTTGAGGGTTGGGTGGAATTTTTAAAACCTACTAATAAATAGTGGAAATATATTAAACAGATTTTTATTATTATGTGCTTTTTAGTCATGTTGATGATTTAGATTGCTCCAAATAGAGTGTGCCCAATGGGAGACACTGAAATATAATATTGAAATGGGGCTGATGTATGTCAACCCGAAGGTTCGGGATCTCAGGTTAATGGATGTAGATGAATCCCAGATCAATTCTGTACTTGATGGTGTCAGGCAGATTGTGGCAGACATTAAGGCCGAGGATTTTGAGATCAAGGAAGAGCCGAACTGTTATTTCTGTGATTATAAGGGAGTTTGTGAGTGGTACAATGAAAGTTGAAAGGAGGAAATCCCTCCTAACAGAAGCATTTGTTATCTAAAAAAGTGAGAATCAATATTTCTTATGATGGGGGTCTTTTTGAAATCCCAGAGCTTTTGAGGCTGCATAGTCAGCCTTTTCATTCTGTTCTCGAGGAATCCATTCCAGTTCTATTGAATTGAACTGTCTGACTAGTTTTTTAGCAGTCTGGCAGGGACCTTTAAGGTTATCACTTTTTACAGACCATTTTCCATTGACTTGATTTACTACAAGTTTGCTATCTCCCTGTACATTGATGTCAGTCCAACCAAGTGCTTGTGCCTTTTTTAATCCTTGAATTAGGGCATTGTACTCTGCTTCATTATTGGTGCCAGTCCCTTCAAGCATTTCGGATATTTCATGTAGGACCTGTCCATTGTCAAGAAGAACTGCTCCGATTCCTCTTTTACCGGGGTTTGGTATTGCAGCTCCATCAAATTGAATTAGTTTCATTTATTCATAGATTTTAAATATCATATAAAGAAGTTTTGCTATTTATTGTTTGTAGACTGATTTCATGAATCATTACATATGAAATTATGTTTTTTTAATCCGAAGTTGACTGTTAAAGGAGGGATATAAGGATAATAGGAAAAAATAAACTAATTTTAGCTTTTTTGTTTACTGGAATGTACCTACAATAAGAAATATTCTTTAAATACTTTATTTTAAATCTAACCAATCAAATAGTTCTCTATATTGTTGATCAGTATAAACTCTGAAACTTAGCCCATCCCTCCAGGTGTTTATTTCGATGAGGTCAGTAAATTTGCTTTTTAAATGTTCTTGAGCACCTTCATAATCTCCTTTTATATAGGCAGTGATATATTTGTGTCTGAAATTAACACTAATCCAAGTAAATCCATCATAATTGCTTCTAATATTTGAAAATCTTCTTCTTTTTGGTTCACCGGGACTATATTTTTTACATATAGCTATAGCTTCCTCTGCAAATGAGTATTCAAATTTAGGAAGTAAATCTTTCCATTCTATTTCACTTGTAACCTTATTTTTTATGGTTTGACTTCCACGAATTTCGTAAGCATCTTTGAGCTCTTTTAATGGATATACCTGTTTTAAAGCAACAAATTTTTGATGATCTAATCTAAAAATAGATATTGAAAATGCAGTTATATCCACAGAATAGTTATTACTCAACCAATCAGCAGTTATTATGACTTCAGGATCATAATATTCAGCAATTAATACAATCTTTATATTTGGATTTATTTCCATGTCCTTCAATAAATCAATTAATTCTGTAGAATCAGAATTACATTCTGATTGTATATTAGCAATAACTTTTTCTGAATTCCATGTGTTCACCATTGCTGCATATGAAAGGGATTGTAATAATTGTAGTTTATTTTTGCTTCTTTTTAATTCAATCACTATTAATGAAGATTCGTTTGGTTCATAAGCAAGTAAATCGATTGAGTCATTTGTAGCTTCATGCGGCTTAATTTCTTCACCAATCAAAAATGAATCAGGCAACTCAATTTCATTTTTAAATAAATCCCAGGAAGATAGTATAGTTTTTTGAAGATCATATCTTTCAAGGATATTTTCTTCTTTTAAACTGGTTTCCTCCATCATTTCAAGACAATGATTTTCCATATTCAATCGTAACATATCTTTACCCCACCAATTGGCAATCGGTTTGATTTATTCAATGTTAATTGATATACTCAGAAGGTTTCGGTCGTAGACTAATAAGAGTTATGTAAAATCGAATAATTATGTTTGATTTCATATAAGGATGAAATGAACATTATATGGTGATCACATAAAGAACAATGCTTTCTGAACAGATCAATCGGCTCATCATAAAAAGAGAGCTGGAATTTGCACAACACTTCAGGCGGTACACTTCCCAGTCTGTATAACCAAAATCACATTGGCGGTACTCTTCTTATAAAAATAATAATGTATTAGTGGAAGTTAGAGGAAAGGGTTTCTACAGAGCTGGAAAATTAGCTAAATGCTAACTTCATGCAAAATACCACAAAAAATATAGTTGATAATGGTTGCATATTATTGATTGCTATGTCTGATGAAGATCTGAAGAAAAGAAAAGAGGAATGGCTTAGTAAAGTCAGAAAAGAAGGTAAACTCAACCGCAACCCAACTGAAGATCACAGCACCGGGCTAAAAACTCTTCAGAATAGCATTCGCAGAAGGATATTATCTCTTCTACTGGAATCACCCCTGAGTCTCGAAGATTTGCAAAATGAAATGGAGCTGAACAAAATGGAGGCCAAGTTCCATATAGGAATGTTGGAAAATGCCCTTTACGTTGAGAAAGAGGAGAAAAACGGAATTATCGTGTATTATGGTTCTCCACGGGCAGAAGCATATATGGAAAATGTAAAAAGTGGAGGACATAAATGACTATTTCTATGGATGACAAAGAGTCGAATTGGGAAAAGGACTTCTCGAACTTAAAAGACACCATCATGCAGGATGGTGCTATCGATAATAAAACTAAAAAACTGCTGGCTCTTGCAAGTGCTGTGGCTGTGGGATGTGATGAATGTGTATCCCACCACAAAAAATTTGCTAGCGATGCAGGTTTAAAAGATTCCGAAATTGAAGAAGCAATTCTAGTAGCATCACTGATTCGTCTGGGATCAGGACTGCGACATGTTGACTAAAAAGGAAAAGTAAACTAAGATTATTTTTTTACAGGAAAAAATACGAAGGAGAGAAGGAATTATAGCTCTTCCAATGTATTTATCGAAAATTTTGGTTAGGCATTAAATGGAAGGTTTATGTGAGAGAAAAAACCAGATTTTGTTGGCCCGACTGTCACTCGAAAATACTGATAAAATTTACCAAGGGTCCCTACTAACGATTATCTGCTGCAAAAAGCATCTCAAATTTGCAATTTATGACGGAATTTGCTTGTCATAATTCTACATGATACAATCTTCAACAACCATTCTCGACTCTGCGTTTTCCCCTTTACAGGCATATCCATGCCTTCCATACTCTACTATCATCTACGATGCGTAGCATCGTATGTACGTTTGCAACAAGCAACTGTAAAAAGATGGAGAAATAATTGCAGGACAAAAATTGATTATGGGTAATATGGTCTGCAAGTACTTTGAGGAATAAGGACATCATTATTCTTAAATCATATAACATCAAGTATATTCATCAGATGTATCTAACGATGTAATGTAGCATTAATTTACGTTAAAGTTGCTGATTCTGCCATTAGAAATTCAGAAATCTGCAAAGAATTATAATTCAAAAATTGGCCGGGTGCTGAACCATTCCAATAAAAATCAGGAATAACAGGCCTGGATAAAGAGGCACCTACAGTCGATTATAGACCATATTTGAAAAGCAGCACATGGAATAGACCGCTTCTTCGCATGGTTGAAGTTGGATCTGAAAATAGTATGTAGGTATTAATGGCTGTGGCCTTTCAGGGGAATCTAGATATTCCACTTGTGCTATGCTGGGATAGGTTATCCGCAGTTTTGAAATAAGCCCGATCTTAAGTATTTGTTAAAGCAATGTCAATGTTTATATTTAAATTAAATATTAATCAGGATATGTCATGCAAAAGAGTAAATTGATTTCTGTTCTTGTAATTGTCTTTCTGTCCCTTTCCTTTCTGGGTTGCACAGAAGAAGTAAACTCAAACGGGGAAATTCCGGAGGAGCAAACATCGGCAGATAATGTTTCAACTCCGGATTCACCGGAAACTGATGTAAAAGTGTACAATGCAACCCTGAAGAAAACTGCGATACTGGATATTGATAATGGTTATTCCCTGAAGGTACTGGAGATAAACCGAAAAGACGGCTATTCGACCTTATCTCTGAGGAAAGACGGCTATGAATATGGTACTAAAAGGATATTTGTCGGCCGCAGTTATGATGTATGGGACCCTGAAGAGCAGTTCATAGTTTATTCAATCAAACTGGAAAGTATATACGATAACAGTTTTGTCATCGACTTATCATACACTTTGAAACCGGAAATATATCTGTATGTGGATTTTCCTGACCTGGATAGTGAAAGGAAACCAACGGTCAGAATCGAAAAAGACTCAATCACCAGGAACTATGTATGGGAGTACGACGACAGGCAATTCCAGCTCCAGGCCAGATATGACAAAGAAGCTTATGAATTATATTCACAGAGAACCCGTTATCGCCATTGGGTGCATTTTGTAAATGACCCTTATGATGATGCATTCATATCACAGATTACATTACAAATGGAAAATCTGGCAGAAGAAGCAGATTACGGCCGGGAGGAAATTCCTTACATAACCATGCTTTTTGTCCAGTCTCTTCCTTATGTCAGTGACAGTGTTTCTGCCGGTTATGATGAATATCCCAGATTCCCATTTGAAACAATGTACCACGGAGGCGGGGATTGTGAAGATTCCTCTATCCTGCTTGCGGCACTTTTGTATGACATGGGATATGGCGTGTCTCTGATTGAATTACCCGGTCACATGGCTGTGGGGGTAAAGGGCAGCGATGACCTTCCCGGAAGTTATTATGATTATTCGGGAGTGAAATATTTCTACCTTGAAACAACAAATTCAGGCTGGGAATTGGGCAGGATTCCCACTGTATACAGGAATTCCGATGCCCGGATAATTCCCATTACTGCCGGCTATCCAGAAATTGCAGTTGACTTTGCAGGCAGTGGAAGACATGATTCCCGTTTTTCCTACATTGACCTTGACATCGAGGTAGAGAATGTTGGTTCTGCAAAAGCCGAAGATGTCATTATTTACACAGGTCTTGAAGCCACGCAGGAGGGCATGGTCTGGGATCAAATTGCAAGCGACCAGATCCCGGAGATTGATGTGGAAGAAGCAGTTTCTTATGAGATTTCAAACCTGAAGGTCCCTGTAGGTGAGACTTATCGGATCGGAATCCGGGTTGTGGGGTCAAATACTGGTGTGGAGTATGTCTATAGTGATTGGCATGTTTCCTGAAACAGGGATGTGCCTGCTGTAGTACTAAAAAAGATATTCTAATGAAAGCATTGAAATTTTGAAAATTAGTAAAATATTGTGGTGGGCCTAACCGGATTCGAACCGGTGATCGCTCGGTTATGAGCCGAGCGCTCTAACCAGACTAAGCTATAGGCCCATAAAAAATGATGAAAGGAGCGCCGCCAACAGGGCTCGAACCTGTGACATCCTGGTTAACAGCCAGACACTCTACCAACTGAGTTATGGCGGCACTTTGTATGCGACTTGTCGCGAGCGCTTCTAATGCATTAATCTGATTTAAACTTTTTGCATGACGCCGCCAAAAAAGGGGTTACATCAGAGGATTTTATAGGTAACCCCCGTATTTACCAGAGATTGGAATGGATGCGCCACAGTATTCACACCTGTTGTCCTCTGTCAGATGGCTTTCTTCCACATCAAAAACACCCCTGCCTATAATCATATTACCGCAACAAGGGCAGAACGTATGCTCATATTTAGAGGACATAACATTGCCCAGATATACATATTCCAGTCCTTCCTCAGTTGCTATTTCATGGGCCAGGTCGAGAGTCTCAATAGGTGTTGGAGGGACATTCTGGAGTTTATAGTTTGGATGAAAACGTGTGAAATGAACCGGTGTTTCTTTACCCAGGTTTTCCACTATCCATCGGGAAACATCTCTCAATTCATCACTTGAATCATTGAATGTGGGAATTACCAGATATACCACTTCCACATGCATTCCCAGTTCACGGGCCAGTTTGGCTGAATCGAGAACGGGTTGCAAATGGGCTGAAGTGAGTTCGTGATAGAACTTTTCTGTAAACGCCTTGATATCCACCCTGAAAGCATCCAGATAAGGGGCTATATGCTTCAATGCCTCCGGTGTGATATAGCCGTTTGTCACATAAACCGTAGCCAGGCCTGCCTCTTTAGCAAGCTTTGCACTGTCATAGGTATATTCATACCATATAGTCGGCTCATTATAGGTCCAGGCAATACTCTTGCAACCTGCTGCAACAGCTCGATCGATTGCCTGCTCAGGGGTAATTTCCACCGATTGTGCTTCGTCCAGGCTAACCTGCGATATTGTCCAGTTCTGGCAATATTTACAGCGGAAATTACAGCCAATGGTTCCAAGTGAATAGGAGTAAGTGCCCGGATAGAAATGGAATAAAGGCTTCTTTTCGATCGGATCAACGGCCTCACTTGAAACCGTATTATAGATCAGGCTATACAGTTTCCCTTCCTTATTCTGTCGCACCCTGCAAATACCGGTTTTACCTTCTGCTATACGACATCTGTGATTACATAAATTGCAACGTACCTTTTTATCCTCAAGTTGCTCATAGAACATAGCTTCTTTTAACAAACTTATACCCCCGTTTAAGTGGGTACTTTGAATGATAAAAAACTATCTGCCAATAGATTAGAATGTTCCAACTCTTGCATCCACTGTTGCCTTGTTAAGATATAAAGCGATATTGACACCTGGTGGATTCAAATCGAAGGTTACATAATCATCTCCTTCATCAATATTGTAATCAACGGAATAAACAAGATCTTCACTTTTAGCAGAGTCATTGAGATATTTTGCCCATGCTGAAGGATAACTGGTATTCATAGAAATTGTAAGGTTGGTAAGGGACTTATTTTCAAACTCTTTTGCCCAATCATTACTTGTAAGTTTAACTTCTTCGATACCGTTGCTGGTAATAAGTACTCTATCCCCGGCAATTTCCATTAAAGTTAAATCAACTAATAGGGTTCCAGATTGGTTTTTGATTGAAATGGATGGATCCAGTTTCATAAGGGACCTTTCCCTTTGCGAAACTATCACAGCACCATTTTCATAGGCAAAGGTTTGGTCAACATAATAACCATTATTTGAAGAATAGCCAATGGTACCAAGATCATATGATTTTATGAAAGAGCCTGTAGAATTTGTTCCTGTAATATCTACCTTGTAAATACCATCATTCACCGACAGCATTCCACTTGATTTGGTGGGACCCACTATGGGAATATCTCCTCCACCCATTTTTATGGGTATGCTCAAAGACACAGTGCTTTTTTCATCAAGGGAACTGGCAAGGGAAAGCATATCGGCCCGGGCTTTTAACTGGGACATGTCATCATAGACATCATCCATATGGGCTTTTTCGGCATCTGCTTTCCATTCAGGTATGTAATGAGCGTTAAAGACAGCCAGCACTGTCACAAAAAGGCCAAGTAAAAGGACAAATGAAACTACTGTTGATACTGCAGATTCGGATTTGAAAAACTGTTTCACTGAATTCATATAGTTCCATTACTCCTGCTTACATGTTTATCCTGTTTAGATGAATTGTGTAAATGTGATATAAGATATCAATACCAGGAACAGTGAATGTTTCACACCCGCTAAAACACTGCCTGATCCCATCTTCCCTGCAACCAGCCCGGAACACACGCCCTGTATAAGGGATGCATGGAAGAAAAGCAATATATAGGCTTCCATGTCGAATTGAATATTCAGGGGCATACCTGCTGCTGCATCTCCTGCAGAAGAGGGTACTGCCGGAAGGAAGTAGGCAGCAAGCACATAAACAATGAAAAGAAACACCAGAAATGCGATATAGACTATGAATACATATACTGTCATTTCAGCTGAGCGTTCTTTTTTAAGCTGATTCTGCATCTCGGCTTCTGATGCAGCGATGTTGAGTACACTGATAACATCGCTTGTTGATTCGCTGGCCCGTATGATAAAAGTAATAATTCGGCTGTTAAATTCGGTCCTGACCCTGTATTCAAACTTTTTTAGAACTTCCTCAAGATTGCCACCCCAGGAAATATGGGAAGCCATTCGTTTAATTTCCGTATTCAAGACTCCGATTTTTGAACGTGAAACCAGGGATATTGCGCTGGAGAGGCGAATTCCTGCTTCATTGATACTTGCAAGTTTTTTCAAGAATTCGGGCATTTCACTTTCAACTTTTGAAACCCATCTTCTCTTTGCTTCATAAAATACAATAAAAGGAACACTTATGATAAAGAATGCAAACACAATGTAATCATCGATTGCAGCAGCTGCCTCTACATTGATGTAACTTAAACTGATGCTTGAAAAATCGAGTGATGACAATATGGCCAGGTTTTCCCGGATACCATATAATATGTAAATCAGGCCTGCAGGAATACTCAATATTAATGAATAATGAGGTTTACTGGTCAACCACTTAAAAGGATTGCTTACTTTATCAATAATGTTATATATCCTGTAGTTCCAGGAAATTTTTTTCAGCATCTTTTCATCGATAGTTGAATATTCATTAACTCTGACACCATCAAATTCATTGAGAATCTGCTGTGAAGTTTGAATGTTTCTTCCTTCCAGGTTATCCGATATTGTGGATAAGAAAACTATGAATAAAACGGTGCCTATAGGAATGAGGATATAAACTAAAGTGTACAGTACGTCTAATGAATTCGATCCCATAAAGCCCAATACGATAAGTATCGTTATGAGAAAAACAGGACCCACTACGAATACTGTAATATAAACTTCCGCAAGTATTGCAAGTGTTTCAAGGAAGGTCTTTTGTTCCCTGCTTGCAAGAAAACGATATTGTTCACTTTTATTTTTGAGATATGAAGTAACATCTCCGCCACTGGAAATAATTGAGAGCATGCCATCCAGGAAATTCTTATATTTTTCAGAGGGTGAATTGTCATTTGCATTTTTCAGTGCTGTGAGCATGTCATAGCCAAAGTATTCCATGTCCCTGACTATGTATCCGAATTCATCTGCAGCGACCCCATAAATATGCCTCTGCTGGCTTAAAGATTTAAATATATCAAAAAGGCTCATCCCCCCGCCTTTGCTCAATGCGTAAAGGTATGCTACAGCGTGGGTTAATGATTGGTCGAGGTAGGCCTTTCGAGTGCTTGCCCAGAGGAGCGGGAGTTTCATCTGGATATTAAACAGAATCGTGGAAAATAACAGGGCCATAATCAAGGATGATAGAAGTGCAATTATGCGCATATCATCGATGATGGATATATCAAAAATCCTGAAAAGACGCGATGCAATAAAATAAAATATAAAACCTGTGATAAAAAAAGAAAATAGTGAATAGAAATATCCTGTTGATATATACTGATCTGCAGGAATAGCAAAACGTGCACTTTTCAGGGAATGATATAATTTCGAATACTCATCTTTTTTTTGGAACGCATGTTTGCCGAATAACCTGTATGCAATATCCTGAAAAGGCATCATCAAAAATCACCTTTCCTGCTGCAGCAGGTCTACAAGAGCATCATTTTCAATTGCATCCAGCACGATTTCAGGAGATGTTGCATAGGTTTTCACCAGTAGTGAAATGCTTATGTAATCTCTGATTTCATGGTCCAGAAGGTATTCCAGGATCATATGGCGATTCTGCGTTTCTTCCCGCAATTTTTGAGGAGACCAACCCTTTTTCTGTACAATGAGTTTTAATACATTGGATTGGCCATTGTGGTAAAATTCATCCTTGGTGGAATCCCACTGGTATAACTCATTGATTCTTATATCCCCGCTCTTGGGATCAATGCCTGTAAATTCGACCAGGTTATCCAGTCTGCGTACTCTTTTATCATCCAGGTATACCTGTCTTTGTATACAGAGGATGTCAAGGGACTGGAGCATTACATGCGGTACATTGATAGGTTCATTTTCAAGTCTGTTAACCACCGTCTGCACATCACCCGCATGCATCGTGGAATAGGTTGTATGGCCGGTTGAAAGGGCCTGGAAAAGTGTAAGGGCCTCCTTGCCTCTGACTTCCCCTACAATCAGGTTTTCTGGTCTCTGGCGCAGAGCAGATTTGAGAAGGTCATACATTGAAACCTCTCCAGCTCCGCTTCTGCTTATTGAATCCCTCGTGACACCTGCGATCCAGTTGTCATGGTACATCATGATTTCCCTGGTATCCTCGATGGACACTATTTTGGAAAGCGGCGGTATGAACAATGAGATTGCGTTAAGCATTGTGGTCTTACCCGAAGCCGTTCCTCCTGCAAAAATGGCACTGAAACCGTTTTCAATCGCCAGCCAGAAGTATACCATCATTTCCAGATTACAGGTTCCGAAATTGATAAGATCTACAGGAGTAATCGGGTCTCCCCTGAACTTACGTACATTAAAAGAACTGCCTCTGGTAGTAATTTCCTTGCCCAGGGTAGCCTGCAGTCTCGATCCGTCGTTAAGAGTAGCATCAACAAGCGGCTCACTTACTGAGATGTGTTTTCCTGATCGCTGGCAGAGAGTGATCACAAAAGAGTTAAGTTTGTCTTCAGTATATGAAATATTTGTTTCAATATTTAGATATTTTCGATGATAAAGATATATGGGTATATCTACCCCATCACATGAAATATCTTCAATATCAGAATCCATCATAAGAGGATTGATTTTCCCAAATCCCAGAAAATTTCGCCTCAGGTAGTAAAGGATCCTGTATTTAGAAGAAACATCCAGTGGAATATGGTAACGTTTGAAAAGAGAAAGGGCTTTTGAAACAAGGATAATATCCCTGTCAGAATCGGCACAAGTTGTTTCATCGATTGTGAGAACGTCTTTCAGATCGCTATAGGTGCGCTCCAGAATATCTTTCTCATACACAGAAAGTGAAGGTTCCACAACCACATAACGGTATATACCCAGTCTTTTGAGAATGCTTACGAACACATAGGGTTCATCAACCCAATAGCGTTCAATTTCTTCATATCCTTCTGGAATCTCAAAATCTACCAGATCACCATGGATGTCAGGCTCATAAGCAGGTAGTGTTTCAGGGTCTCCTTTCCAAAACTGTAATTTATGAAGAAAAGACCTGTTATATAGGCATGCCTGATTATAATCTTCTATCCTATGCGCCAAATCTTTCATACCATTCTCCTTGAAAGAATTAATTATAACTCAGGTTACTATAGGGAGAATAATATATATATAAATTTTCACAAAAATAGTGGTCAGTATTCTCTACTGACCATATAATCGGCAATTTCAACCAATGTATCTTTAGCCGGAGAATCTTCCAGCAAGTTAAGTTTGTTCTTACCATCCTCAAGATAGTTATCAGCCATTTCCCTGACATATGCAAGGGTTCCTGATTCTTCCAGTTTTGCAACTGCACTGTCGATTTCATCCTGGGTAGCATCTGCTTTGCCAAAGCATTCCAGTTCAACGCCATTATTCAGGGCATGAAGTGCAATAAGGGTCTTCTTCCCTTCTCTCAGGTCACTGCCTCTAGATTTGCCCAGAATTTCCTCCGGAGTAACCAGGTCGATCACATCATCATGTATCTGGAAACTGATACCTGTAAGGCGACCGAATTCATACATTGCATCAGCAACTTCATCGGATGCCCCTCCAAGGATGGCACCTACCTTGGCAGCAGCACCATAAAGCACAGATGTCTTGTTTTCTATCATTTCCAGATATTCATCCACGTCCACAATATCCCTTTTTTCGAAATCAACATCCAGCCACTGTCCTTCACAGATTTCAGTACAGGTACGGGACAATAGGGCCACACATTTGAGTAATTTTTGTGGATCAGCATCCATTTTTGAAATGATCTCAAAGGCACGGGAATAAAGGGTATCCCCTGCCAGAATTGCTCCTGCAGTGCCCCATTTTACATGAAGTGCCGGCATTCCGCGGCGAATATCATCCCGATCCATAATGTCATCGTGTATAAGTGTGAAATTATGGATCAGTTCAAGGGCAACGGCAGCAGGAAGCACGGAATCAGAATCCCCGCCCACTGCTTCAGCGGAAAGCATGAGGACTGCCGGACGAAGTCTTTTTCCTCCGGCATCCGGAAGGTACCGTGTTGCACGGTACAATTCCTCCGGGTGGTCGATGGGCAAAAATTCCTGTATAGATTCATCGACCAGGGTACTGCGTTTTTTTAATTCATCAATTAAATCCATATTATCCCAACCAATTATGATTGAAGATTTAATCTTCAATATATAATTCTTCTCCGTTTCTCAATAGATGAAGTGTGTGGCCCAGTTCATAGCCTGCATCTTCAGCCATTTCAATATAGGCGCTGTGCATATCGATGTTGCCGTGTGCAGGAATTACATTTTCAGGATTGACGAGTCTTATTAATTCCCAGTGGTCTTCACGGTATGCATGTCCGGAAACATGGACATTATCATACAGACGCGCTCCTTTCATTTTGAGTTTTGTCTCAAGAGCATACCTGTTTGCCTGTGTCATCGGAGTAGGGATTGTGTTTGCTGAGAAAATGACCTTATCTCCCGATTCTATCTTATAGGCAGTATCACCATTGGCAACCCTGGAAAGAATTGCACCCGGTTCGCCCTGGTGGCCTGTAACGATTGGGAGGTATTTGTCCTTTCCTTTATCCATTATCTTCTTGAATGCTTTGTCAATATCTTTCCGGTTACCGTATATTTCTGTTTTCTTAGGAAGTTCGATGTATCCCAGCTCACGGGCGGTGTTCACGTACCTGTCCATAGAGCGTCCAAGCAGGATGGGGGTTCTCTTCATTTCTGTTGCAAACTGCATTATGGAATTCAGACGGGCAATATGGGATGCGAAAGTGGTTATTATCATGCCCACATCGGATTCTTCAGTTCCAAGCAATACATCACGAACCATATCATGGGCTATTCTTTCGGAAGGGGTTTTACCTGCCCTTGTTGCATTTGTACTTTCGGCAATCATGGCCACAACACCTTCCTTGCCAAGTTCCCTTAATCTGTCAAATGCCGGAGGTTCTCCAAGGGTGGGTGTCCGATCGAGTTTAAAGTCGCATGCATACAAAATGGCACCCCTTGGGGTATGGACTGCAACGAATACCGCATCTATGATACTGTGCTGGGTCCTTATCATTTCGATTGAGACATCATCACTAACCTGATATGTGCCGCCGGCCTTTACGGATATTATCCTGTTCTTCACACCAAATTTGCGTTCAGAATCGATCTGGTGCTGTATCAGGGCAGAGGTGTACGGCGTCCCGATTATTGGGGCTGCATATCTGTGTGCCAGTTTTGAAATAGCACCTATGTGATCAAGGTGGCCGTGTGTGCAAACAATTGCACATACATTCCCGTCAATCTCTTTCATTATTGTGTCGTCAGGGATAGCACCCATCTCAATTAGCTCAAGAGAATGCATTTTATCAATTTCTACATCCTCATGGATTTGCACCCTATCCAGACGTAGTCCCATGTCAATTATGATGATCTTGTCATCAACTCTTATGGCAGTCATGTTACGGCCCATTTCATTGTAACCGCCTACTGCAACAATCCCTAGTTCTGTCATATATAGTCCTCTTTAATGATTTTCAAATTCTTAATTTAATGATTTTGATCTCGTAACGATTCAAAGTAAATTAGAACGTAATTCAATATCGCGGATGTCAAAACCGCGCTGGTCCAGGTATTCGAGGGTCTCACCCTGAAGCACCACGGACGATGAGGTCCGCAGGCTTTCAATATCAGGGCAGCCACAGAGGAACATTGCAACTTTCAGTTCCTCAAACATTAATTCAAGACGTTGTTTTACAGAATCTCCTTCTTTAAGGGCCGGGGCTACGAAAGGCAGGGCTGCACTGGCCAGGTTTGCTCCAATTGCAAGGGATTTGGCAATATCAAGTCCGGTGCGTACACCACCTGTAGCTATGAGGGGAAGGGACACACGACATTCAATCAGGGAAGGGATAGTTGGAATTCCAAAATCCCAGAAAAGTTCCCCGAGATGGCCGGAAATACGGTCTCCTCTCTGTTTGGCACGATAAACTTCCACACCTGCCCAGCTGGTCCCACCGGCGCCGCCCACATCGATAGCCGCTACTCCGGCTTCTTTCAAAAGCAGGGCATCTTCCCGGGAAATACCTGCTCCCGTTTCTTTTACTATAATTGGTACATCGATTGAACATATTTCTTCGATCGCTTCAATGCATCCTGTGGCATCTCTGTCACCTTCGGGTTGAATTGCTTCCTGAAGGAAATTCAGGTGTACCGCGAGGGCATCAGCATCAAGCATTTCAACAAGTTTTTCTGCACCTTCTATTCCGTATTCCTTGATCTGGGCCGCTCCAATGTTACCATAAACAAAAGCATCAGGAGCCTTGTCCCTTACTACACTGAATGATTCTTCCTGATCCGGATCTTCTATAGCAGCTCTCTGGCTTCCTACACCAATTCCAATACCGGTCTCTTCGGCGGCTTCTGCAAGTGCCGCGTTTACCGGTGTGGTATCGGGATGTCCGCCTGTAATAGAGGCTATCATGAAAGGTGCATCCAGTTTTTTTCCCAGAAAACTTGTGGAAATGTCCACTGAATCCATGTCCATCTCCGGGAGTGCACGGTGGACAAGTTTCACGTCCTTAAATCCTGGTCCGGTTTTTCTGGATTCAACCTGTTGCTGGGCACAAAGTTGCATATGTTCTAGTTTTCTGCTGGAAGTACTCATAAAAATCCCAATTATTCAAGCCTTGTCTTTAATTGCAGTACCTATCATTTCCCCTCTCAGAAAACTCATTACATTACCGCCTGCATTGGCATTGAAGATGTAAGAAGGTACTTTGGTTTGCCGGGACATCTCAAGCATCTCTTTTACCTTGCCCAGCATTCCGCCGGTTACATCGGTATTCTCCGATCCACCTATATGCCTACTGGCAACTTCAAAATTATCCGGAGTAATTAGTGGGATGGGATGGCCATGTTCATCAAGTACACCATCTTCTGCACTTCCCACACCTATCCTGTATGCATTGAGTTTTGAAGCAAGATAAGGAACTATCTGATCCCCGGAGATTACTGAAGAACCCTTTATCGTATCCATCACAACATCGCCATGGAGTACCGGTGTGATTCCTTTTTCAAGCATTATTTGCAGTGCAGGGAGGAATGATTCGGATATGCGCCCGTTCTTTGCTACAAAACATCCCATGGGATGTACTCCTACTGCATTAACATTCCTTTGTGCAAGGGCATTTACAAACGATTCATTTAATGCGGCGACCGATCGGTGGGTAACCGCGGAGCCTTCCGCGGAATATTTGTCTGCAAGGGCGTACCGTTGTGCCTGGGGATGGCCGAATGAACCGGCACCATGTACGATAATAAGACGACCTTCAAAGAACGAAATTTCACGGGCTATTCGTATTATAGCTTTTTCTTTGGCTACTCCTTCATCACTGCTCTTGTCCGTGATGACACTACCGCCGATTTTCAATACGGTAATATCGCTGGTTTTCTCATTCATTATCAAAATCCACCCTTACGCCTGAATCAGTAACTCCTGTTACGATGGGGATTCCGCCGGCATTTTTGATCTCTCTGGAAATGGCATCAATATTCTCATTTTCTGCAAGGGCAACCATACATCCGCCGCCTCCTGCTCCGGTAATCTTGGCACCAAGTGCACCGGCAGTTCTGCTTGAGTGGATAAGTCTGGAAAGCTCATCACAACCCACACCGATTGCTTCAAGTAAACCCTGATTTACATTCATAAGTTCCCCAAGTGCCCTGTAATCCTCATTTTCCAGAAGGCTTTCTCCTCTCAAAGACGCTTTTCCTATAGTAGAAAGAATGGGGGTGATAACTTCCGGATATATATTTTTAAGAGATGCGACTTTCGCTACAAGTTGTCCTGTGGAGGAAAACACATTGGTGTTACCTATTACCAGGTTACATAGGGGATTTTTCAGATGTCTCCGTGCAGGTATTGCAACGGTCCCGCCCATTGTGGATACATAGGTGTCCGTAGCACTTGCAGCTCCCTGTATTTCTTTTTCGATTGAATGCCCAAAGGATGCTATGGATTCCTTGTCCATTCCAAGTTTTAAAAGGTTGTTAAAAGCACAAATCGTGGCCACAACCACCGCCGCAGAGGAGCCAAGCCCCGAACCCACAGGGATATCCGATTCAATGGATATTGATACTCCTCTATATGGCGATTTTTTTCTTATTTTATCCACAACGGCAGATACATAGGGATGAATTTCATAATCAATACCTGTAGTTCCAAGGGATGAATTGATCACAATATTTTCTGAATATTCAATATTTACCCTGGTACGAATATTTACAGCACAGCAAATAGCCGACTCATTATAAACGACGGCGTGTTCCCCAAAAAGGTACACCTTTGCCGGTGCTGAACAGGTTATCATATGAACTCTTTTTCCCTTTACTGGATCATTTCACAAGTATGGCTGCATATCCAACAACTGCTGAATAATCCCCGGTCATATCTCCGCTTGTAGCATATTTCAGCAGTTCTGCAGTGTTTGCTCCCATATATTCTGCTGCAGTATACATTGCTACAATGGGTCCATATCCACATGCGGTTGCGGAAAGTTCTTCTCGTCTGCGGTCAAATTCCTCAACATCCATATTTAACAGTGAGTCTATCAGATACATATCTGTCTCTTTTGCGGTTTCATGTGGCTGGTAATGGGTGAAGTCACTTGATGCTATAAACACCACTTTATTCCCGGATTTCTCCGCAGCTTTTGCAACTTCTAAACCGACTTCCCGGGCAGTATCTATGTCCTGCAAACCCATGCATATTGGAAGAATTTTGAATGAATCACCGAAACGATACTGCAGGAAAGGCAACTGGACCTCGATTGAATGTTCGTACATATGGGCAACTTCATCCAGATCGATTATTGATCCTGCAAGCATTTCTCCCATTTTCTCATCGGCTTCAACATCTCCCAGAGGAGTAGACCAGGTTTGAGTTGATAGTGCCACTGCAGATCCATAGCCCGTATGATTGGGACCGAATATTACATAGGTGTCTGCCTTTGGCAACTTAGAATAGGCATAAGCCGCCACCGGGCCTGAAAACATGTATCCTGCATGAGGAACAACTATACCATATGCATCTTCGCTGACCAATTCCAAATCCTTGAAACAATGGCTCAGCTCTTTCTTGAGGGGTTTGATACCCAGAGGATAGAACTGGCCTGCTACTGTTGGCTGTCTCATAATAATACCCCTCTTACGGTTAGGAGGGAATAATTATATAAGTGATATGGATGGGAGCAAGTTACTCCCGGAATTAACCGGGAGACTTACAGACCTGCTTCGAAATCTTCCATGGTATAATTGAATGGAATGTCCTTTTCTTTTGAGATTTCCCTTGCAAGAAGCCAGTATATGAGGGAAAGTGCTTTACGTCCTTTATTGTTTGTTGGAATTACCATATCAACATTTGATATCATGTTATTGGTATCACAAAGTCCTATAACGGGAATTCCGATGTTGACAGCTTCTTTGATTACCTGGGCATCACCTGCAGGATCGGTAACCATTATTGCATCGGGCTCGAAGAATCCTTCAATTGAAGGATTGGTTAAGGTACCCGGGATAAAACGTCCTACCATTGATTTTGCTCCAATTGCTTTGGAGAACATTTTGGCAGGGAACTGGCCGTACTGCCTTGCGGACACGACCAGTATTTTTGCAGGGTCGTATTTTGAAAGGAAGTGAGAGACCTGTCTTATTCTGCTATCTGTAGCCTGTATGTCCAGAACATAAAGTCCATCTGTACGCACACGATATACAAATTTCATCATATCCTGTGTCTTCTGCTGGGTACCGATGTGTACTCCGGATGCAAGATACTCGTCTATCGGAACAAGGGAAGTTGAATCCGGTGCAGGACCTTCCGGATCAGCTGCTTCTGTTGTTTCCTCTTTTGTAGTTTCGACATTTGGAGTCTCTGCTTCTACAGGAGCCTCCTCCACCTTTTGTTCAACCTGTTCATCTAATGTTTCTTCAATAACCTGATCTTCTTCCATAAAGTTCACCTCATGATGAAATATCTCTCTTTACTGTAATAGGGATGACACCCTTTTCAAATTCAAACATAGCGATTTGTAAGGAATCATTGCTGTCGATATCAATCAGCACAGGAGCTTCCATTGAAATCTGTAGGGACCTGGCTCCAATGATCCTCGCACGTTCATACTTTGTAAATTTCTCATTGCTCAATTAATCACCCTGGCAGAAGTTACAATAGGATGGATGACGTGGGATTTACTGGATCTAGAAAAGTCCATTTATCAATATTAATCGGAAATATATAGGGATATTCGGAGTCCCTCCGAATGTGGTTTGCTCACTATTCATACACTTACCAATTCCTTTAGTATAAAGGGATGGGACCGCTGAGATTCGAACTCAGGTACCGGCGTCCCGAACGCCGAAGGATGGTCCAGCCTACCCTACGGTCCCTTACTGGTATGGTGCAACTACATCGACAAGTTCAACGTGTGCAAGGATCATGCGTCTGCAACAGTAACGGGTGACACCAAGATCATCAAGTACTGCAGCAGGAGCTTCTCCCTGCTCAACTCGCCTTTTGTAATCTTCCCAGCTATTTGCAATTACCTTGCCACATGTGAAACAGCGAACTGGTAACATTTATGCTTTCACCTGTAAGATTTCTGGTATCTGGCACGAGCGCCAGGTCCACCAAATTTCTTGGATTCTTTCTGTCTGAAGTCGTTTACCAGAAGACTGCGGTCATATGCCATGTATGCATCACGAAGAGCAGTGTCATTTGTCCACTCTACAATACCCCTTGCAATAGCGGTACGCACTGCATTTGCCTGGCCAATAATTCCGCCTCCGCTTACTGTTACATCGATATCAATGCCGGATGCGGCATCTTCAGCAAGCATGAGAGGCTCCATGATTTTAAGTTTTACAAACTCTGGTTCTAAAACTTCCAGAGGTTTCTTGTTAACACGGGTTTTGCCAACACCCTTACTAACAGTTGCGCGAGCAATGGCTGTTTTCTTCTTCCCTGAAGTATTACAAACTTTGTTGGTCATTTATGATTCTCCTTAGAATTTTGAACCCATTTTTCTGCTCAATTCCCCGATGGTAATATATTTTGCAGTACTCAGGCGGTCGATATTTGTTCCTTCTACAGCCTCTAATTCAGCATTTCCAAATTCTTCAGGTATGCCAATATAAACCCTGAGGCGTGCAAAAGCATCTTTACCACGTGCTCTTTTGTATGGGAGCATTCCCCTGACAGATCTTTTAAGTATCCTATCTGCCCTTTTTGGGAAAAATGGGCCAAATTCATGGCTTCCAAGTGACCTTTTGTGCTCGTAATCTTCGTAGGTAGCGATTTTTGCTCCAGAGATTATAGCTTTCTCGGCGTTGACTATGGATATGGTTTCACCAGCAAGAAGTCTATGTGCAACCTTGCTTGCAAGCCTTCCCATAATAAGTCCATCTGCATTGATAACTGTCATTATAGAACACCTGCCTTCAGATCAAGATCCTGATACCGGAGCCTGCCGGTTTTTCGTTCATAATCTCTTCAATAGTGACACATCTGCCGCCATTTTCTGCGATTTTTTCCTTTGCAGATGCACTGAAACCAAGCGCTGCAACAGCCACGGAGCGTTTCAGAGTGCCGGCACCAAGTACCTTTCCCGGAACAAGAACGATTTCGCCCTCTGTTGCGTTCCTGTTGAGTTTACTAAGGTTCACCTCGGCATAATTCTTCCTTGGTTTCTCCAATCTTCTGGCTATATCTCTCCAGATCGGAGCATCTTCCTGACGTGCCTGTTCCTTAAGGCTGACAATCAGGGAAGGAACCCTTGGATCTGATTTCCTTTCAATCTTATTTTGTGTTTTTTTACTCATAATGTCCCTCTGCAAGAATATCTCTCACTCACGCACAATTTGCGTTCGAACATGGTGAATAGATAGGGAGTGTGGGGTGTAATTAAATTACTAATAGATAAAGATTGTGCATTAGTCAACCGTTAATTGAAACTTTTTGAAGGACCTTTTCATAGAATTTGTCCATATCACAACCAAGCTCTCTTCCGATAATAAGGGCGGCAACTTCAACATCCACCATACCTGAAAGATTCTCATGCCGATTATTCACAAGTGATACTACCTGTTTTAGGTCCATATTACTGCAGGATGCGATGTATTCCAGAATCTGATCAACAAGGGTTACCTGTTGCAGGATGTCTTTTGAAGGGATGAATCCTCTCGGGATATCAACTGTCGATGGATCAAATGCAGTGTGCAAATGCTCATCTTCCATATAAAGTAAATGAGAATTTAAAGCAATATCCAGTATTCTGGATGCCTGTTCGGGTGTCATCCACTTAAGGTCAAAGGAGAGAGAAAATTCAAAATCCTGTGGCAGCATTGAACTGCCTTCATTCCTTTTGAAGGGAGCTGCTGCCACATACTTCAATTCATCCATCAGGAGCCACGTCTTAATTCTTCAACAATTGTATCAGCAATTCTTCCACATTCGGTTCTGCCGGGTCCATCAATATGATTGATACGAAGGGTAAGGACATCCCCTTCAAGAATTGCCCTTACCAGGAAGACATCACCTTTGAAAGGGACCCTGCTATATTCACCATCCAGGTAACTGTATTTCAGTGAGATACGGAAATCCACCATCCCTTCAGGTTCAATTGTGCCAACAACAGAATCAGCATTACGATAATTCAATGGTGAAAAATCAATACCATTCATGACAATTTCAACTTTGATTTCACGTTTTGCCTGTATTCGGTAACCTCTTCTTGTAACAGATTCGGTGACGAACATACCGAACCTGCCATCCGTATTAGCCATCACTTTCACAAGATAGGGTAAATCCGAATAATACCGGTTCTTTTGCTCAAACTGGACCTCCCTGCGCGGGAATCGGTGGTAAATCCTTTTCTTCATCATGGGTTTGGGTCAATTCTTTTTTATTTAGAGGGACACCAGTTTGGCATCTATAATACCATCAACATGGCGAATTTGTTCCAGGATGTCCTCTGATACTTCGGAATCCACATTCAATGCCATTATGGTCTTCCCACATATTTGGACACGGCCTACCTGCATGCCGGAAATATTGATCTCATTATCTCCCAGTATCATGCAGCAGGGGCCGATTACATTGGGCCTGTTAATATGGTTGGAAACGATCATGTAACCGGATGGTGCAAGGTCTACACGCTGGCCATCTATCATGATTATTCTCAAGTCATCCTCTACAACCGTACCGGTAATACTCTTGGAAATGGAATCCTTGCTGAGCTTGATCGTTATGCTGGATGAATATTCTTCTACCCTTTCGGATTTGCTTTCTATGACTTCAATATCCCGGGATTTAGCAATTGAAGGAGCATTTACATAATTTACAGCAGCACCCATTATAGTTTTCAGTACACCTTTAAGGGCTGCAAGTGTGAGATGCCGGGTATCCTTGCCGGCAACATCTCCCTTATAGGCAATTTCTACCTTCTCATAGTTGCCGTCCATCAGCTGGGATACTGCACTTCCCAGGGTCTCCGCAAGTTCAAGATAGGGATAGATGGTGGACATTATTTCCGGTTTTATGGAGGGAATATTGATCGTACTGCGTGCTGGTCCGCCATTTAATACAGATATTACCTCTTCTGCTACGGATACGGCCACATTGACCTGTGCCTCTTCGGTAGATGCACCAAGATGAGGGGTGACAACAGCATTTTCCAATCCAACAAAAGAACAGTTTTCAGGAGGTTCATTTGTAAAAACATCTATGGCAGCACCCGCGATCTTATCATTTTTAAGAGCCTGCCCCAGGGCATCTTCATTGATAATTCCGCCACGGGCACAATTAATGACCCTTGCAGTAGGTTTCATCAGGTCAAATTCCTCAGTATCGAGAATATTGCGGGTCTCTTTGGTCAGTGGTGTATGTACGGTGATGAAATCGGCACGTTTTGCAATATTTTTTACAGATGCCAGTTCCACACCCAGTTCTTTTGCCCTGTCCTCATTTACAAATGGGTCATAGGCTAAGATGTTCATTTCAAGTCCCTGTGCTCTTTTGGCTACTTCGGCACCTATCCTGCCCAGACCTATCACTCCAAGGGTCTTCCCGTTTACTTCAACGCCCAAAAATTTCTTACGTTCCCACTTGCCTGCTTTAAGTGAAGCAGTTGCCTGCGGAATGTTGCGTGCCATTGAAAGCATCATTGCGATTGTATGTTCCGCAGCTGAAAGCATGTTACCTTCCGGTGCATTCACTACAATGATTCCTTTCTCTGTAGCTGCAGGAATATCAATATTATCGACTCCAACTCCTGCACGCCCCACAATCTTGAGCTTATCCGCAGCTTCGATCACTCTGGCAGTAACCTGTGTTCCACTGCGTATGACCAGGGCGTCAAACTCTCCGATCTTCTCAACAAGTTCATCCTCGGAAAGGCCTGTTGATACCTCCACATCAAAATGTTCTTCAAGTTTTGCCACTCCTTCCTCTGATAACGAATCACTGACTAGTACCTTCATTTTAATATTCTCCATGTGATAACAATGATATAATACACCGATATAACGGATAGCCTCCGGTGAACACAGACTTTAGATTGAACCACCCATATAAATATATCTAACCATCGCGGGGATTATTTTTCACACTCTTTAGGGTTTCCCGTGAGATTGAGTTTCATGTGAAGGCCATTGCGCCACAACAGTAACTGTCAATATAATGGAAACCCTATTATGTATCATAATCCAGATTGCTTTTGTAAGGCCCAGATTACCTGATAACGACCCTGTGGTACACCTGAGGGAATAAAAAGATAGATATAAAAGCCTGTAAAGGCAGCGATCAAAAAAGAAGGAGGATGAAAAGGTCAATCAAATAGTTCTAATTTGACCTTTTCATACTTTAATCTTCTAATAATTACTTAATGTACAATCCACACTTACATGCACCACGGGTCTCGACGTCCCTGGAACGGCGGGCACAAGGACAGATTATCTTCTTATCCTTTTCTTTATCCCCTGTTCTTTTCTGGCAGAAGCAGTACCATTCACCATAATTGCGCTTATTGTTAGCAATATTTTTTACCGCCGTGGTAATTACATCATAGTCCGAATTAAGTTTGTACCCGGTAGTTTCAGCATTTTTCTTGGAACGCTCATAGAATTCCATCTCAAGTTCATCTTCGAATTTCATTATATCACACCTTGTATTGTTTGTTCAATATAAATAAAAAGATTTGGGAATAATCAGGACCGGGCAATTTCACCCAATTTTATTCCCAGTTGCCTGCAACCCTCTAAATCTTGCCTTTCAGGTCTGAATTTCACTTTTAAAGGCTCTTCCACAAATTCCATTTTGGTATTCTTGAGTGCCTCTTCCATCTGTCTGATTGCACCGCCACCCCAGCCATAGGATCCGAAGAATGATACTTTTTTGTCTTTGGGGCGCAAACCTTTCAGGTACGTCAGGAATCCACCCATTGTGAAGAACATCCCATTGTGCATTGTGGGAGATCCAAGGGCAAAGACCCGGCATTCCATTAATTCCTTGATGAGCATGCTCCAGTCATTTTTGCGCAGGTGGAACAAGACAACCTCAGTACCTGAAGCACGCACTCCTTCTGCAATTGCTTTTGCCATCATTTCTGTGCTGCCCCACATTGAATCATAGATCACAAGCACCTTTTGCTCACTTGCCCCGGAAGCCCATTTTGCATAGGCATCAATTATCCGTTGTGGATCATTGCGCCAGATAACACCGTGGGACGGAGCGATCATATCGATCTGTAATCCTAGTTTCCCGACAGTTTCAAGATGTTTGAGTATTCGGGATGAAAAGGGAGTCAGTATATTGGCAAAATATATGGCGGCATCTTCCATCACGTCTTCTACCTGGTCATCGAACCTCTTTGAAGTGGCAATATGCTGGCCAAATGCATCATTGGAAAAGAGAATATTATCCTCTTTGAGGTAAGTCTGCATGCTGTCAGGCCAGTGGAGCATGACCGCTTCAATAAACATCAGGGTCCTTTTGCCGATTTTTAATTCATCCCCGGTTTTCACGGTCTCAAAGTTCCAGCCACTACACCCGGATTCGGCATAATATTCATTGAGTCCGGTTTTGCCCCTTTCGGTGGCAAATATTTTGGCATTCGGAGCAACTTCCAGGACCCGTGGCAGGGCACTGGAATGGTCCATCTCCACATGATTGGCCACGATATAATCGATCTTTGAGGGGTCCACTATCCTGCTGATCCTTTCGATCATCTCGTCTGCAAAGGATGCTTTTACAGTGTCTATGAGAGTGATCTTATCATTTACTATAAGGTAAGCATTATATGTGCCCCCGCGGGGAGTTTCATAACCGTGGAAATCCCGCAGGTTCCAGTCGATTACGCCAACCCAGTAAACCCCTTTGGCAATTTCAAGTGGCTCTTCTGGAGTATCCACAAAATTCACCTGCCAAATTTATGTCTGCATCCTGAAACCGGTGGCCTCATCCAGCAAACCATCAATGAGCTCATAGTGGCCACGCTCAACTTTGGCGATCTTGCTGAAAAATTCCTGTTCTTCCCTTTCGGTGGCTTTCTTTTCGAGTTCAAGGTAGAAATATTCACTCTTTCTTTCAAAACGCAGTGCACCAAGCATAATGCCGATCTCTTCCAGATTGTTTTCTGTGAATTCCACGTTCAAAGATCCACGGAAATCAGGTATCTTGGATTCAGGTATTTCGACTTCTTTTCCTTCAAGGAATTTGTGAAGGTACTGAGCATGATGTTTTTCTTCCTCGGCCAGGAACTCATAGGTTTTCTTTGCGCCGGGATTGCCGGAAAGATTTGCTCTTTCAAGATAGAAATCATGCCCCTGGTCCTCCAGGGCAATTGCCATTTCCACTGCTTCTTCAACCGTACTAATGTTCTCGAGCTCTATATCTACATCTTTGAGTATGTCTTGCAATTTATTCAACTCCCACAATCAGTAGTTATTATATTTGTCAATGTGAGTAATTAAAACTTATCTATGTGTGTTTTATCCCTGACTGCCACACGAGAAGGTTTTTCAGGAGACTCTGCAGGGTATCCCATGGGAATTACTGCTGCCACATCAAAACCATCCGGAATGGCGAACATGTCCATTATTTTTTTGCCATGGAATGTAAGGGTGACCCCCGCCAGTCCTTCAGCAGTTGCAGCAAGCAGCATGTTCTCTATGCAGGCATATGTTGAGCCCACAGCCTCGTCCCCAAACTTCTTGTTATAACAAACCACGACAATAATGGGCGCGGTCTCGATGGCCTTCTGCTGCTCTGGTGCCTTTTTTCTCATACTGGCAAGCTGTGCCCTTAATTTCTCTTCTTTGACAAGGATGAACTCCCAGGGCTCGCTGTTAAAGGCGTTCGGTGCCTGAGTGCCTGCATAAAGTATTTTATCCAGAGTATCAGCAGGGACCTCGCGGGGAAGGAACTGCCGGATGCTTGTGCGTTTCTCTATTGCTTCAAAAACTTCCATTGAATACCCCCATAATAATGACTGCAAACAACTTCTGTTTTGAAATGTAAATAACTTTTCCTGAAAAAGCCCCTTTGTACTCTTTTTATTGATTTAACCAAGACAAAATGAAGATATGAGTTTAGAAACATTGTTTTTTTTGAGTAAAAGAGGATGTATTGCATGCTTATTGAAAAAACACATTGCTGCGAGGTTGTTACAACATATGAAATATAATATCCGGCAATTGCTGAATATTTAGTAGTAAGACCTGAAGATTTGCCTGAACAATATAATCATAATCATATAGATATTATATAGACAGGTATGGATGATCCAAAAACGCAATGCTGCAAATACGATGAGTGTTTTTTGATAATTCTACTTTTTTTGACTCTCCTATTATAGATTCGTACTTATGGTACTAATCTGCGGTTCTTAGGAGTATATAACCATTCGTGATGTAGATTAATGTGAAGTGGTAAGGGGTATGGTGGTGGTACCCGAACAGCTTCACTTGCTAAGGGAAGGAAGTGAGAGCGTTTGTTGTTGAAGGTGTTGACCTCCCGATGTTTATCGGGACTGTTAATTCCTTCCCTTGAGACATGTGAGCTGTTCCGGTTAACTGCATCCCTTTTGACCGCTATGAAATGAAACTAAGATCAGATCTCAACGGAGGTAAAAAGGAATGCAATGGAAGATAAGTGTGTTCTTGCTTGTAGCAATGTTATGCCTGGCCTTCACAGGCTCAGCTGCAGCAGATGAGCACGTAAAGTGCACTTGGGAGAAACCTTGTGGCACAGAAGTAGAACAGTGTGATCAGGAAACGGTATTTTCACTTTATGATCTCACAGATGCACAGATTGTGACAACAACAGATGGATATTATTATCTTGATGTGGATTCAGAAGATGGAAACACCATAAGTGTGGATGATATCCGTCTTACAAAGTTCCACAATAAAGATATACCCAACACTCAGGTAGGCCCAACTGACCAGGACAACGGTGATGCTTTTACAGTAGTTAGTGACGCTACTCTAAGTTACGCCGATCTCAATGATAATGGTGTATACGACGCTACAGATGGTGTTGTTCTTGACATTGATGATGACGGCACTATTAATCAGGGTCCGGCTGGTTCAATCGGAGGAGATATCCTTCTGACAGACCTTCCTGCTACAGACGTCTATGAAGTGGTCGAAGAAGTGGACCCCGCAACAGACGAATCCTATGCAGTAGCCACCCTCGTGATGGAGAAAGGGGAACTCGGACAGGCATGGGACTGGGTCACTCTCAGCCATGACGCCGTAGGCACAGATCTAACTGATTTGCCAGTAACAACACCACCTTACAAGTATGTAGATGCTGACGACAGTGACAACTACAATACTGGTGACAAGGTGTATGTCAAAGTGGATAATCCAGCAGCACTCGACCAGAGAGTTCAGTCAAATGCTGTAACAATCGGTGATGTCAGGTTATTCATCCCGGAAAATGATCCATGTATCCCAGACTGTGGTACAAAGGTCCTGCAGGGCGATCATGATGCAACATACGTATTGAACGGTTTCTCTTCTGATAGACCGGATGTTGCAACTTCCCAATGTAATGATGAGCCTTATCTTGCATACTATACCCACGGTGAACTGGGAGACGGAATCCCCACGGAAGTTTATGTGGATATGGATGGAAATGGTGTAGTATCTCTTGGCGATGTCAGGTTGACAAATGTTTCAACACATTACCCACCAAACAGTAAAGTAGTGCCATCCAACAGGTTCGATCTCGGACATGAGCTTGCACCTATGGGTACAAATAATCCTGTGACCGGCAACAACGTTGGAGATGCAGACCTCAAATATGTTGAAACCGATGGCCAGGCATACCAGGGTTCTTATACATATTCCCTTGGAGATGCAGTATACATCAATGCAAATAATGCTCCAAATACTGTGGGTCAGCAGATTGTTAACAGAGGAGATATAAGGCTCGTTGAAGTCGAGGTATCCGGAGTAACATACGCTGCTTGGTCAGTGGTTGAAGCTGGCGATGAAGATGATGGTACACCATTTACAGGTAATGTCGGTGGTGGAGCTGCTGATGCGGAAGCTCAATATGACTTCGCTGATCTTGCAGGTTACATTGACACCGATGCTAATGGCTATTGGAGCTGTCCGGACAAACTCTATATCCAGCAGCTTGACGACCTTGCATATGGTGACTATCCAAACAATGATGCAGTTGTAACCGTGGGTGATCTCAGGCTATACGTGCCTTTCAATGATCCAATCAGTCCATGGTATGAAATGACTGAAGCACCCTGGCACACAGTGGAAGATGACAATGCATACGAAGTCGTCTGGCCAGATTGTGGCACAAAAGTTACAATGTGTGAACTCGATTCCGAATTTACACTCAGCACCCCTGTATTCGCAAACTATGGCGAGGCCAATGAACCTGGTATAAAATACTCTGAAAGGGATGGTGACACTGGATTTGGAGTTGATGACAATGCCTACATCGATATGGACGGTAATGATGTTGTCTCAACCGGAGATATCAGGCTGACAGATGTTTCTATCAATGGTGAATGGTTCTATTACAACAACACCAAGGTAGGAGACCAGCATGAAGGTGACAAAGGACACGCACTTCTCCCTGGAAATGAATCTGTAGAAATCAAACTTTCAGACAGGGATCTTCTCGGAGTTGTTCCATTTGACGGCTTCACTGTAAGAATCTTCGACAATGACTGCAGCGGAGGCTGGAGCTGTGTCGATGCACTCTATTTGGATGTAAACGACAGCCATACCAGTGACGACCACTTTGTCACACACGGTGATATCAGGCTGTTCATCAAACCAGAACTGACCAGTGATCAGAATGGTGGAGAAGAACCACAGGGGCCAACACCAGACTACAACCAGTTTGATGCAGACGAGAATGGAGAAATCTCAGGAACTGAACTGTCTAATGCAATTGATGCCTTCTATCTTGGAGACATCAGTGGCGATGACGTTTCAGAAATAATTGATTACTTCTACCTTGGAGGAGCAGGCTATCTCTGAAAAAGGTTTGTTGAGAGGTAAGTCCCTCTCAACTTACATCTATTTCAGGGGGGTATATGATGAAAAATATGTTGAAAACAATAGGAATCGTAGCTCTGTTGCTATTAGTAGCAATACCTTTGATATCCTCTGCTTCTGCAGAAACTGTCAACAGGGACCTTTCATCACAGACGGTGGCACCCGGTGACACAATCACCGTGACACTTGATGTGAATGATCCCAATGATCGTATCATCGTAGATGATATGGTTCCAGCGGGATGGTCTATCACTGATGCTGGTACTGGGAATACCTCAGAGACAGATCACATCAAATGGGTTGAATTCGGTACTGTAGCCAGTACAACCTATACCTATGATGTTCAGGTACCAATGAGCGCTACTGATGGTACTTACAACTTTGATGGTACCTACATCCTTAGCAGTGCAGCTGAAGCATCCATACTTGGGGAATCAGAGGTTACAGTTACTTCCGATGGTAATGGAGATGCAATGGATGTCAACAGGGACCTTTCATCACAGACAGTGGCACCCGGTGACACAATCACCGTGACACTTGATGTGAATGATCCCAATGATCGTATCATCGTAGATGATATGGTTCCAGCGGGATGGTCTATCACTGATGCTGGTACTGGGAATACCTCAGAGACAGATCACATCAAATGGGTTGAATTCGGTACTGTAGCCAGTACAACCTATACCTATGATGTTCAGGTACCAATGAGCGCTACTGATGGTACTTACAACTTTGATGGTACCTACATCCTTAGCAGTGCAGCTGAAGCATCCATACTTGGGGAATCAGAGGTTACAGTTACTTCCGATGGTAATGGAGATGCAATGGATGTCAGCAGGGACCTTTCATCACAGACGGTGGCACCCGGTGACACAATCACCGTGGCACTTGACGTGAATGACCCTGACGATCGTATCATCGTCGATGAAATGATACCAGCAGGCTTGACACTCACTGATGCTGGTACTGGGAATACCTCAGAGGTAGATCACATCAAATGGGTTGAATTCGGTACTGTAGCCAGTACAACCTATACCTATGATGTTCAGGTACCAATGAGCGCTACTGATGGTACCGTCTACAATTTTGATGGTACTTACATCCTGACCAGCGGTCAAACGGAAACAACCATCACAGGTGAACTGCAGGCAACTGTAGAAGTAGAAGATGAGGTATCCGCAACCAGGGACATCATGCCTGATCCGGCAGAAGTCGGACCATGCGATGAGTTCAACGTCAGCATCACTGTGGAGAACGACGGAAGCAATGTCAATGTTGTAGAGACGATCCCTGAAGGATTCGAATGTGTTGGTTCCACATTGGGTGTACCTAACCCTCCAGAAGGCAATGAAGTAACATTCATCCTTAATGGTGAAACAAGCTTCGAATACACTGTCCGTGCTGCAAATGGAGAAGGTACATACACCTTTGATGGCATGGTTGTTGACACCGAAGAGAATGAATATCCAGTTGGTGGGGAAACCACAATCGATGTGGTCCTTCCAGAAGGAATTGCAATTCAGCCAGGCTGGAACTTCATGTCAGTACCATCTGAACTGAACAACAGCAGTGTTGGCTATGTCCTTGCAGATGTCAACTATGATGCACTTGTATACTACAATGCATCCTCAGGCACCTGGGACACTGTCACTGAATTCGAACCACTCAAGGGATACTGGATCAAGAGTTCCGAGGAATGCACTCAGGTCATTGCAGAGGACATGCTTGAACCTGAAGTACCTTCAGTACCTGCCACAATGACAGTCTACGAAGGCTGGAATGCGATTGGCTACACTGATTCAACGGACACACTGTCTGCTGAACTGGTACTTGTCTCGATCGATGACTCCTACGATACCGTGAAGGGACCATACAACCCTGCCACAATGTCTTATGAGCAGGTTGGTCACAACGGTGAAACCGGAGTGATCTCTGGAATCCATGTAGGAACAGACGTCTACGACATGGGACCATACGAGGGACACTGGGTCTACGTGACCGAGGAAACCACCCTTAGCGGGTTCTGATGTAAGGGACAAGACAAAAGTAAAAATTTGAGGTGGGTTTGCGAACTCACCTTTTTTTATTTAGATAATCTTGCATATAATAACTCAAGGTGATTAAATGATCAAAAAGGGGAGCTTTACCAGATACACAATAATCTTACAGGTATTAGTATTATTATTCGCAATAGCAACGATACCGGCATGCAGTGCTTCAGAAGGAGAGATTCCTTCATTGCCTCTTCTAGTAGAGGGAGAAGTAAACCAGGGAGATAATGCAGCACCTGCCGGAACGGAAGTTACAGCAAAACTTGATGGCAAAGAGGTTGGTTCAACCACCCTGCAATCAGATGGAATTATTAGCAAAGAAAATCAGCTTGCAATAACCTGTGAACCCGATGACTACGAGAACCTGATGTTCTATGTAGATGGTATGCAAACAGATCTATATGCTACATCTGAACTGTCTGATTCCCAACCAGGTGACGTAATTGAACTCAGTCTTACAGCAGCATCTACAGGCAGTGAAGACACAGGATCCTCAGATGAATCCAGTGGCTCAATGGCAGGATCCAGTGGTGGAATGGCAAGTTCATCAACTTCAACCGATGGTGTGGATCAGTCAACAACAGGTGAAAACACAGGTGATGAGAGCGAGTCAGAAGCTACTGCATCTGCAGGAGTCAGCTCTTCTGGGGAAGATACAGGAGATGATGTCCCAGCATCTGGACCAGAAGCTACTTCCATAACAGGGATGAGTGTAATGGCGATTGTACTGGTAGCACTTCTGGGAGTAATTGCCTTCCTGAAATACAAATCAGAGAAGTAAAATGAAGAGGGATATCCAGAGTAAGAGCTCCTCTTATTATTGAAAAAGGCCGATTTTCAATGATCGGCCTAATCCCAATCAAGTGATGTGATACCATGCAATGTACCGGAACCGGGCGTGTGCTGATAATACTAATACAAGTATTAGTGTTACTTACAGTATCAACAATGTCAGTAGCAGTAGCTGAAGAAAGCCCACAAATGCCATCTTTGCCATTAGTTATCAAAGGAAATGTGACAATTGATGGTTCACAGGCAGATCCTGGTACGAACATTACAGCAAAAATAAACGACCAGATAATAGGAAGCGTTCAAACCAGTAATACAGGGGTTTATGGTGATCTTTCAGGAAACAGCCTGATTGTGACAGCTGAGCCTGATAATTTCAAAAATATAGCGATTTATGTAAATGGAAATGAAGCGGAATATGATGGGGATAAACTTGTAAATGCAAACCCCGGAGATACTATCGAATTGGATCTTACTGTAAATAAAGACAACATGGAAACATTTCAGGATAACTCTATGTTTCAATTTGTCTTGCTGGGATTAATAATTATAGTAGCCGTATTTGTAGCGCTCAGGTACCGGTCAAAATGAATATGTGGGGAGTCTGAAATGCTCAGCCTTTACTTGTGGGGTTTATTGAGATTTATTTGTCCCCTTTGAAAGAGTAAATGGTGGAGGTGGTGGCCATTAAACGAAGAAGCAGAATTGATATTTCGGCTGAGATATTAGACGCAGCAATGAGTGGGGCAAACAAAACCCAGATCGTATATAATGCAAATTTAAACTTCAGTATTGCAAAAAAATATTTGGAAATGCTGGAAAAAAAAGAATTGATACGTAAGGAAGGGGACCGTTATGTTACTACTGAAAAAGGAAAAACCTTCCACGATCTTGCAATGATACTCAAACTTTAAAACTGCGTTAAAAGCAAAAACCAAAGTTAAAAAACAATGTTTAGAAACTGTGTTTCTAATCTTAATTACTATGGGCTTTATTAGTCAGACTTGTGTTAGTAAAAAAACCCATGTTACGTAACTAGAATAAAATCGTTAAATATATAATATTTTAGATAGAAATAGATATATAATAATACTTATTATAATTATGAGCATGACACAACCTACTCCCCCAAACTGCACGAAACAACAAAGTTCCATTACTTTCAGAGAATTAGTGTATGCTTTGACTCCATATTCAATCAGCAAATTCATGGTGGCAAGGAAATGCGGATTGAACAGGCAAAAAACAATACCCAAAAACCCGAACGTTGCTGTTTATCCCCCATCAATGGACATAAACAGGGTTGTTGAAGAAGAGTTGGATAAATGTGTGTCATTCCTTCCTTATTGTGCAAAACCCCTGGGTGAAAATTCCTGCCCCTTGAATAATCCTTCTGATGGCAGGAAAAGTCAGGATTGCCTTAAATTAAATGACAAAAAATGTAACGTGGAATGTTCTCTTGGAGAAATGGTTGATTTACTCAAAGAGAATGGATTTACAAGTGACAGGATATTCATTATTGATAGCGATTCAAACCTGTTCCCATGGCTTAAACAAAAGAAGCAGGAAGGATACAAATATTTAATGCCCGGAATAGGTTGTCCATACGGTATAAACTATGCACTGGATTATATCGGTAAAAAAATGGGATTTAGTGGATGTATGGTTTTTATTGAGGATTACGATCCAAAAGATCCAAAAAATGGAGTATGCAAAAGTCCTTCTGATTATTTGAATATGGAACATGGGGACAAGGGTAAAAAAACAAAGATAACAGAAGAATCCATTCAATTAATGAGAAAGATACTGGATGGTTCTATTGGTTAAAAGTTGTCCAACCCATATCTCCTTTTAAATACATAGAATCATACATTGAAATAACTATTTTTAACCTTCAATTTTTTGTTTAGAAACTTAGTATACGCATAGTTAGAAACTAAGTTTACTATATAAGTATAAATCATCCACTCCATAGTTTAAACTAGCCTACAAAAACGGTGGTATGAATGGAGTGGATACGATGAAACAAATGAGGATAGTGCTGGCTATATGCGCAGCATTGATGTTAATGATAACAATTCCCGCAGCCTCGGCTATAACGGTGGATGGGGTAATTGGGGACAATGAATGGAACGATAATTGGGCTTTTGGCCAAACCAATAATGCTACTGCAGCTTCTGAATATAATATATCTGAATTGGGAGATCGATTAGAAGTCAGGCAAGGTGGCTTTGGTCAGGATACTACAATATGGAATGCAGAAGATCCAAAAGCCGATGGTGGAACTGTTGATGATGGGTTTAATAGTGATATCGCTCAGAGGGGAGATTCAAGTGGATCAGACCTGCTAAGAGTATATGGTCACTACAATGCAACTGAAGACACCTTTTATGGACTTGCTACAGTTTATGGAATTCCTGGTGATTCTGACGGCGATGGGAATCTTGATGAGAACTGCTCAAACTTGCATGATTGTAATGGTACTGCAGGTCCTGCCAGTGCCCATCCTGGCCAGATAGGAATGGGTCCAGATGAGGTCTGGAGAATCAGGATAAGCCAGTCAGGAAGTTCAACTGCAGAAATTGAAATTAGGAACAACAATTGGACTGAAACCGAAGGTGTATTGGATTATAATGATATAGATACACGGTTCAATCCAATAGAGGGCGGTGTTTACGAAATTGCAGTTAGAAATGCCAGTAAAACATGGAACATTGGTCCTTATGAAGAACCTATAAAGATAGAAGTCCAGGGTTCAGTAGAGGGTGACAGTGCAGGTGAAGATACTGCAACTGCATTTGTTAGGTTCCCTTCTCCTAATATTGACATCGAGAAGTCAACAAATGGAGTAGATGCTGACAATCCAGCAGGACCATATATCGCTACTGGGGAAGAAGTTATTTGGAGTTATAATGTGTCCAATACTGGCGATGTTCCGTTGTTGGATGTTGTAATTACCGACAACAGAACAGGATTCACATATCAATGTGATATTCTTCCTGTAGGTGGCTGGTGTAATGTAACCAATACTAGTGTAGCTATTGAAGGTCAATACGCTAATTTGGGTAATGTAACGGGCCACTTTGGACCTTTTGAGGTCAATGATAGTGATCCAAGCCACTACTTCGGTGTAAATTCTTCAATCGATATTGAGAAAGCCACCAATGGAGTAGATGCCGATGATCCAACTGGACCTTACGTTACAGTTGGTGGAGATGTTGTATGGACTTACAATGTCACAAACACCGGTAATTCGAATCTGACTGACATCGTGGTCCAGGATAATGTCACGGGTGTAACTCCAGCATACGTAAGTGGAGATACAAATGATGACGATACTCTCGAACCCAATGAAGTCTGGATGTACAATGCAACAGATACTGCAGAAGAAGGTCAGTATGCCAATATCGGTAATGTTACAGGAACTGATCCAACTGATGCAGAGGTTACCGATGAAGATCCAAGCCACTACTTCGGTTTGAATTCCTCAATCGATATTGAGAAAGCCACCAATGGAGTAGATGCCGATGATCCAACTGGACCTTACGTTACAGTTGGTGGAGATGTTGTATGGACTTACAATGTCACAAACACCGGTAATTCGAATCTGACTGACATCGTGGTACAGGACAACGTCCCGGGTGTAACTCCAGAATACGTAAGTGGAGATACAAATGATGACGATACTCTCGAACC
>NZ_CP017881.1:747603-800679 GCF_002761295.1 Methanohalophilus portucalensis
AAATCCGAAACCCGTCAGATCAGGACCGCCGCTTCCATGGCAGGTCGTCCTGGTATGGCAGTTTAGGGCCCTGAGACTTCTCTGTCTGCCCAGGGTAACATCGGTGCAGACTGTGTCGGTGGTATGAACTCCAACGACAGCCACGAAGTCTCCCAGTTGAACGAACTCAAGATCGATCTTGACGCAATCGCTGTCATTGCCCACTACAAGGGTAACAGTGACATCATCATGGATGAACAGATGCCTATCTTTGGAGGCTACGCCGGCGGTGTTGAGGAAACAGCCATTGTCGATGTTGCAACCCACCTGAACTCTATGGTAATGAGCAGTGCCAGCTGGCACCTTGATGGTCCAGTGCACATCCGCTGGGGATCCACCAACACTCGTGAGACCCTTATGATCGCAGGTTGGACATGTGCCACCATTTCCGAGTTCACAGACCTTATGTCCGGTAACCAGTACTATCCATGTGCCGGTCCATGCACCGAGATGTGCCTGCTTGAGGCTGCAGCCCAGTCTATGACCGATACTGCATCCGGTCGTGAGATCCTGTCCGGTGTTGCAGCCGCAAAGGGTGTTATCACTGACAAGACAACCGGTATGGAAGCACGTATGATGGGAGAAGTCGCACGTGCAACTGCTGGTATGGATATCAATACTGTCAACCAGATTCTGGATAAACTTGTAGCAAGCTATGAAGGCGATTATGCCAACGCACCTGCAGGCAAGACGTTCCAGGAATGCTATGATGTTGCAACCGTTACACCGACCGAGGAATACGTCAAGGTCTATGACGGTGCAAAAAAGAAACTCGAAGACCTGGGTCTGGTATTCTGAGTGTGAAAGAGCCATTTTTATGGCTCTTTTTTTAGTAGAGATATAAAAACAAATAGGAGGCATCCGAATGACCTGGACTATAATTAACGGCGTCATTTACCTGGTATGTTTCGCCATGATCGGCTGGATGTTGCTTGATGCAATGAAGGTAGCGAAAAAATAATGGGGGAATATTGAATGACAGATGAAACTACTAAAGATCCCTTGGAAGAATCCACCGGCCTTGTCAAGACACTAAGACCATACCATGTATGGGCACTTGGTGTCGGGATTGTGCTTGTGGGTGAATATATGGGATGGAACTTTACAGTTGCCAAAGGTGGTATATTGGGTTCCCTTTTGGCATTACTTGTTGCCGGTACAATGTATCTGATGGTTTCTCTATGTGCAAGTGAACTAGGTGCATCTACCAAACTTGCGGGAGGACCTTATGACTGGGCACGATTATTTGTAGGTCCCGGTGCAGCGGCACTGGTGGGACTTGCTGTTTATATGGAATACATCGCTCTGGAAGCCGCAGATGCCATTGTTGTGGCATCAATTGCAGAATCAATTTTCCCGGAGATACAGGTATTCCCGGTCACGCTTTTAGTGATCACGTTCTTGACATTTATGAATTACAGAGGGGTTGTGGCAGCGCTCAACCTTAATTTCGCACTGACATTTACTGCATTCATTGCAATTCTTGTATTCTTTGCTATGAGTGTTACAGGTTTTGCAGGTGTATGGAATCCGGGTAACTTAATATCCGGTGCTATTCCAAATGGCTTTATAGGAATTTTCGCTGCATTGCAATTTGGTCCCTGGTTCTATCTGGGTATAGAAGGAGCGGCTATGAGTGCTGAAGAATGTAAACATCCTTCCAGGGCAGTTCCGCTGGGTCAACAGGCGGGGATGATCACTCTTTTGCTTGCAGCCGGTATGACACTGTATGTATGTTCTGGTCTTATACCAACAGACCAGCTTGGTGTATCTGTCTATCCACTTTATGAGGCAGCCACTAACAGCGGTGTACAATTGCTCGTAGTACTTCTTGCAATAGGTACTCTCTTTACATGTCTTGCAAGTGCCAACGGTACTATCTGTGACTCGTCCAGATCATGGTATGCCCTATCAAGGGACCAATTCCTTACACCATGGTTCTCTGCTGTACATCCAAAGTATAATACGCCTTACAGGGCTGTTATTTTCACTATGCCAATTGCTATTGCATTTGCATTCAGTGGTTTCTTGGATCAGGTTATCACATTCTCGATAACATCAGGACTTGTGTGCTATGTTATGATTCCATTCTCCCTGATTCGTTTCAGGAAGATGTTCCCACAACACAGCAACAAAGTGCGTCCATTCGTTGGTCCGTTGCAACCCTGGCTTGCATACTTCACAATATTCCTGGCACTTGTGATTATGTCAACCCTGCAGTGGGGATACAGGTATAATCTGATATTTGGCCTGTTGTTCTATGCGATTGCATATTTCTATTTCAACCGGAGATATCGGAGTTTAGAAGTTAGCCATGACTGGGGCGAAGAGATGGGCTGGCCCGACCCTGTGAGGACATAAGGAGGTGATGATCTTGGAAGATAAACAAAAAGAGGAAAATGTTGATACTAGAAGATACATGAGCAAACTGCGGCAGGACGCTCTTGTTGTGGTGGCTTTGATGGGTATTTTGTTCTTCTCAGAGTCATTCATCTTCTATACCATAATTACTACTGTATGGGATAGCACGCCTGAACTTTCGGGTATATTCCCGGTTTATGTGCTGTTCTTACTGCTGGTACTGGGTATAGGAACCGCTGCATGTCTAAGGGTGTATAGTTCTATAAAGGAACACATGTACACATTCAGGTATTATGACTAAGGAGGATTAAGTATGGCAGTTACTAGCAGGGGAAAAGAAAGAAGTGCTTTCATGCAGATATTTGACATCTTGTTTATTTTTATAGTGGCAGGTATCTGTGTTGTATTGCCTGTTGTCCTGCAAGGTACCGTCCTTGTAGGCTGGGGGGAGTCAGGAGGCATGAAATTTATCTGGGACCCGGTGTCTTATTTCAGCCTGGTTGCTGTAATTCTGGTGTTCTTTGGAGTGGTGCTTTTCCACTCGGTTAAGAATTACAGGTTCTGAAGTTGTCAGCATTTCTGGCAACTTATTTTTTAATTAATGGGTAGGTGATACGATGACTGATAATATTAACCGTTTAAAAGATAAGGATAATCCAACGGAGACTGAAAAGAAACATATACCGGTAATCGAAGGGCCGTCAATGATGACAGCAGGAGGTACCTATGAAGTAACGGTTTCTGTAGGAATTGAACCACATGTAATGGAAGATGGTCACTACATCGAATGGGTAGACCTCTATCTTGCGGATCAGAAGATAGGCAGGGTGGATCTTGGGCCATCTGCAGAAAAAGCAGAAGCCACATTTAATGTAACTCCCAATGAGGAGCTAATTGGTGCAAAAGAGTTTGAGGTCTGTCACATAAGGGGTGTAAATGTTTGTGGAGATTGTGGTCTGACTTCTGTGATTACAGATTTTAAAGCAATTGAAAGTTGTAATGTCCATGGCCTTTGGGAATCTTCCATGGAAGTGGAAGTCATGTCCTCAAAACAAAAACCAGGCAAAAAATGCAGCTGGAAAGCTTGATAATCTATATTTGGAATTAAGATACCGGTCTTGCCGGTACTTTTTTTTTATTTTATTGCAACAAAAAACAAATGGCTATTTAAAAATTTACTTCATATATTTTTTCTATAAATTAGTAAACAGAGGAATAATCATGAAATCCGGGGGCATATTGGTAGTTGAGGATGAAATGATCGTTGCAATGGGCATAAAACTCAAACTGGAAGAGATGGGTTATACTGTTTGTGGAATTGTGGCAGATGGGCAAACTGCTATAAATATGGCATCACATTTGAAACCTGATTTGATTTTGATGGATATTGTTCTCAAAGGCAATATAGACGGAATTGAAGCTGCCAAAGTAATCAAACAGAAATTGGCTCCTCATTTTATTTTCCTTACCGGTATCTCTGACAAAGCCATTTTGAAGCGTGTCCATGAACTAAAACCAGTGGGAACTATAATGAAACCCTTTGATGACTCACAGCTGCGTAATATGATAGAAGAGGCTTTGTCTGAAAATCAATCCTCTTCAGAGACATTGGATTTTTCTGATTCTTGTGCTTTGTCAGGATGAAAGAACAAATCGAACCCTGTATGCAAAATTGTTATATTTTTTGTAATCATATACCTATGTCCTGATACGTGCTCATAAACTCTTGAGTGTCTTAAATGAAACCAAAATCCGATCAAAGTAGATACATTATCCTTGGCAGTATTGATGGAGTACTGGCAGTACTTGGTGTTGTCATTGGTGCTTCGAATGTCTCTTCTAACCCTGATCTCATAATAAATGCTGCTCTGGGAGGTGCGCTTGCTCTTGCAATGACCAATGGGCTTGGTTCTTATCTTGCAGAAAGTGCGGTAGAATATGGCCATCTTGCTGATCTTGAAAAACCTCTCTTACGCAATCTTGAATCTACAAGTCTTGAAAAAGAAACACGCAATAAAATATTATATGATACTCTAGCACATGGCGGTTCCAGTCTCATTGGTTCTCTTGTGCCGATATTGCCGTTTGTATTTCTGGAAAATTATGCACTGGAGGTCTCAGTTGTATTAAGTATAATTGTCTTGGCTGCTCTTGGAATGTTTTCCGGCAAAATAGCCCGGCAGAACCTGATACTACATTCTGTCCGAATGGTTGGGCTTGGAATACTTGTTGTAATTGTTGTAACTGCTTTTGGACTTACATGAGAGGGATGAGGGTAAAATGAAAGACATAACCTATAGTAACATTCTGGTGCCAATTGATGAAACGAAACTTTCTAAAAAAGTGATAGATAATGCATTGCATCTTGCTTCTATGGAGAATGGGCGCATTATTGTAATTTATGTGGAAGAGCCAAACAACTTAAAATCATTGCCGGATGAGTTTCATGAAAAACTTGCCGATCTGGTTATTAAGAATATAGAAGCCAATCTGGAATATGCGGCAAAGCAATCTGAAATACATGGCATAGAGTTCCATAGCCGGGTTGTTAGAGGCAAGGATCCGGGTCGTGAAATTATCAATATCGCAAAGGAAAACAAGGTTGATCTTACTGTAATGGGGACAGAATCATTGCGTAGCAATCCTTTTGGAAGCCTCACAAGATGGTTAATTGCTGCCGATATAGGACCGGTTCTTGTTATTACTGCAGGTGACTGAAAAATTTTAATCGGTTAAGTTTTATATTCTCTATTAACCATATTGCGCTGATCCCAAAAATGCAGCAATATACTTTACCTCTTTTTATAGTAGGTCTGATCCTTATTACAAAAGGTGCTGACTGGTTTACTGAGTCTGCAGTTTCTATATCCCAAAAAAGTGGCATTCCTAAAATGATTATAGGAGCGACTATTGTTAGTTTCGCAACGACTGCACCGGAATTTGCTGTTTCTGCATATGCTGCCTATCTGGGTCATACAGGTCTGACAGTTGGTAACGCTGTAGGCTCTGCTATATGCAATGCTGGCCTGATCCTTGGAGGCGTAATAGTCTTACGCTCGATTCCTGTAGAGGATTCCTCTTTTTTGAAAAGGGGTGCATTTATGATTGTATCGGCTTTGCTGCTGATTGTAGTATCCATTGACGGCATGCTCACACCTGTTGATGGTATACTTTTACTGATAGTTTTTGTTGCTTTTCTTTATTACAATTACAGACTTCAATCGATGCTCTTTGGGACAAATGAAGAAGTTAATGAAGAACTCGGCGAAGTATCCGATTCTATTTCAAAAGATGTGGTTTTTTTTGTTCTTGGTGCTGCTCTTGTGGTGGGTGGCAGTCGTATCCTGATTGATTCCGGTACTGACATTGCTATGTGGCTTGGTGTTCCCGAGATGATAATCGGATTGACCCTTGTAGCATTTGGGACATCTCTTCCTGAACTGATAACTGCTATTTCAGCTACTCGTAAAGGACATAATGACCTGGCAGTCGGTAACATACTTGGGGCAAATACGATGGACATAGCACTTATATTGGGTGCTTCTTCCCTTATCAGTGAACTTCCGATACAGGACCAATCCCTATACTATGATTTTCCTGCAATGTTGTTAATTATGGGTATGATTGTATTTTTTGGATTGACAGGTCGCAAGCTTGCACGCTGGGAGGGAGCTATTATCTTAGCCACTTATATTGCATACATTGTAGGCCTTTTCTTTTTCTATATGTAATCAATAAGGGCTTTGTAGAAATCCTTAACCAGACTAAAAAAACAATGTTGAAATGCTGAAGTTAGAGAAAGGATTTTTACAAATCCAAAATAAAGATATATTTTTATTTTAACGAATCAATCTTATCGTTATGACAATGAACGAAACTAATCAAAAAAGAATGGAAAATATTGCCCATGTGTTATCTGAAGTTTCAAACCTGAATATGACTGATATGTTTATCCTGTTGGCTTTGTTGAAGAATAGCAAGATCACGAATTCAGAACTGGCGAAGATACTGGATTTCAAAGATGGTAACTCTGCTGCCTATCACACACGCAGTATGCAGAAAGAAGGCTTGATAGATAAGTATACTATCATTCCCAATTGGAAACGTGCTGGGTTGCCAACTGAATTCATTATACTAGCAGATGCTGATGGATATGTTACTGTAATGCTTTACAAGGATTATCCTAACATAAAAGAAGAAGACATTGCGGGAATAACAAAAATTATTCGAAACAATGCAGTAAAAGTAGGCATAAAAGATGTACCAATCATTTTTACACTTGATGAACATATAAAACCTGCCACGGGCGACTGGCCAGCTTTGCCTTCATATTCTTTAAAATATCGCCCTATTATAGGAGGTATTGCAATGACAACAACCAATGGAACTATTGGACAGGTTGGAAGCGTTGGATTTGCTGCAGAAAGAGACTCTGACAACCAGAAAGGATATGTCACCGCTGGACATGTTAGTTTCTGGTCTTCAGGAATACAGGCATACCAGCCTCTTCCAGGAGTTGGTAACGAGTCAGGAACTTCTTCCCTTATTGGAAGTGACTCCGATGTTGCATTCGTTCCTTACGATAATGTGGTTGGAAAGATTCACGTAGGAGGAGGCTACACTATTGATGTAGATGGATATTACTCAGGTGGTATAACATCCATGTACTTGCAAAGATCAGGTTGTGTGAGCGGTGTAGAACTTGGTGACTATGAGGCAGTTTTAACTGGAGTAACCATTCGTGGACAGTACATGGACAAAGTTGAAGTTATGGATAATGAATGTCAACAGGGAGACAGTGGTGGACCAGTATACTACACATACTATGGTCGCAACAAGGTTGTAGGCATCATCTCTGCATATGGAACATATAATAATGCGGATGTTACATTCTATATACCATGCAGTGAAGTGACATCAAAGTTGGATGTTACACCTCTTGAAGCATGATTCTGAAGAGGTTAACTATCACGTGTAACTTCATTTAAAGGCACATTTCGTGCCTTTATCTTTTTGGAGAATAAATATGTACAAAATTATTGTCACACTTTCAATGTTGTTAATTCTTTTTACTAATATGGGGTCTGCAAATTTTGATGATATTGAATATGTAGATTATTATACAGATGAAAGGGCATTATCAGTTTATCTTGGATTAAAAAATGAGAAGATCTCAAGTTTCACAAATCCTGCTAGTAACATCTATGATCCAAATGTCATCAAAGTATACGGTGAGCTCCCAGAGATTGAAAATACTGGCCAGTTAGTTTCATATATCTATACTTTGAGAGATATAAGAGCTAATTCTTATGATAAAATTGGTCCCGATTTCTATCCTGAAGGAGATGTTGTGCTTTATGGATACAATACAGCAACCGGTTATTTTGCAATTGATCTTTACAGGAATGATAATAATACAACGTATTCTGATGAAGAAATAGAGAAGATATACAATATTATAAAAGAAGAAGCAGACAAGAATGGGATAGAAAACATACCAGTTGTTTTTAGGCTTACAAACAATATTGATGCGGTTGGTTACTATGATGTGAATTTTGGATCCCTGGATGAGACTTTAGAAGATAATAAAGAAGCTAACATCAGCGATTCTAAGGACACTGGAGAAGATCGATCCACACCTGGATTTGGAACATTTTTATGTCTAATGATGTTAGCGTTTGTATTCTATAAAGATCGTTTATTGTAATATTATAATGAAATAACGAATCGCTGTTGATGCTGGGAGGTGAATTCCACGTGGGGAAGTGGAAATTCACATACTTCCAGGAGGAAGCAGCATATACTTGATTAAATAAAATCGGGCAGGTTCAAGCTTGTTGGAATCAGCTCGGTTTAAACTAAATAAGCAATTGCTTAAATAATAAAATTCACATCAATATTACTAAATGATACTGCCAACTGCCCAATCCATAAAGCAGCAAAGGATAGAGCTAGGACTTACACAGAGCGGCCTGGCAAAAAGAGCCGGTGTCAGCCAGCCCCTTATAGCAAGAATAGAGTCGGGTGATGTTGATCCTAGGTTATCTACATTGAGAAAAATATTTGATGCTTTTGACCAATCTGAAAAAGAAAAGATATGTGTCAGGAACATCATGCATACCCTTGTGGTTTTTGTATCTTCCGATGAGTCGGTGGACCATGCAGTCAGTATCATGCAGGAGCATGGTTATTCTCAGGTTCCTGTGATTGACAATGGTGTGCCTGTAGGCAGTATTTCAGAGGACACGTTTGTCAAGTCAATGGCTGAGAAAAAAACCGCCGTGATATCTAAAATGAAAGTAGGCGATATGATGGGTGAATCTTTTCCAGCAGTTTCTCCGGAGGCTGATATTGGTATTGTATCGACACTGCTGGAACGCTATCCTGCTGTCCTTGTGCTTGAAAAAGGAGTTGCTATCGGATTTATCACCAAACACGACATAATTAAGTTGCTACACGGTTAATATTGTTTATTCTGACTGTTTAACTACAGTTAAATATTAGCGCTACATTAGGTGTGGATTAGTTAAAAAAACTATTAGAGGAAAGTCTATGGACCTTGAAGATAATTTATTAATGATGCCGGGCCCGGTGCCAGTACCACCCAGGGTTCTCAGGGCAATGTCCAAACCGATGATCAATCATCGTGGAGCACAATTTTCTGGAATATATGATGATTGTCGTCGTATTCTTGCTGACGTTTTCAAGACAGAAAATGATATTTTTGTGTTAAGTGGTTCAGGTACCGCTTCTATGGAAGCTGCTGTAGGTTGTATCGCAGACAAAGATGACAGGATAATCTCCATTGAGAATGGTAAATTCGGGGAGCGTTTCAAAGATCTTGCATCCAGATACGGTTCTGTCGTTCCCCTGGAATTTGAATGGGGTTCTTCAGTGGACCTGGATATGCTTGAAGCACAACTTCAGGAAGGAGCAAAGGCCGTTACCATGGTTCACAACGAAACATCAGCAGGTATCCTGAATCCTGCCGAACAGGTTGGCAAACTGGCAAAGAAATATGGGGCCCTATTTATAATGGATGGCGTAACCTCCCTGGGCGGAGATAATGTATTTGTTGATGATTGGGGAGTTGATGTAGCAGTGGTTGGTTCCCAGAAATGTATTGGTGCACCACCAGGCCTTTCAATGCTTTCTGTAAGTGAAGCTGCCTTTGACGCAATGGAAAAAGAAAACCTTCCTTATTATCTTGATCTCAAAGCCTGCAAAAAGAGTGCTGACAAGGAAAAAACACAAACTCCTTACACACCTGCGATCCCCCTATTCTACGCCCTGCAGGAATCCCTTCATATAATTGAAGAAGAGGGAATGGATGCCAGGATAGCAAGGCACCATAAGGGTGCAGCTGCTGTGCGTGCTGCTATGGATGCTATGGGTATCGAGATGTTCCCACAGCTCAGTGAATACAGTGCATATTCCAACACTGTCTCGGCAATGAAGGCACCGGCGGGTATGGACAGTGAAACCCTTAAAAAAGAAATGATGAAATCCGGAATTACAATTGCAGGCGGACAGGCCCACCTTAAGGGCAAGATTTTCCGTATTGGAAGTATGGCCAATGTAAGTTACAGGGATATTCTCAGTACTCTCCAGCAGATTGAAGTAGTATTCAAGAAGAATGGAGTGGTTTCAGAACTGGGTCCTGCAACAGAAGCTGCAATTGAAGTATTGTATAAATGAGATAGTATGAAAACCATAGGTATTGTAGACACGACGTTTGCACGTTTTGATATGGGCAGTGCTGCTGTGGATGAGATCAAGCAGCATGTTTCAGCCCGTATAATTCGGATCACAGTTCCGGGTATAAAAGACCTGCCGGTGGCTTCTAAAAAGCTTATCGATGAGCAGGGCTGTGAAATAGTTATGGCCCTTGGAATGCCCGGTGCTGCTCAAAAAGATAAAATGTGTGCACATGAGGCTTCCACGGGTATCATTCAGGCCCAGCTTATGACAAACACACATATAATAGAAGTTTTTGTTCACGAAGATGAAGGCAAGGATGAAAAGGAGCTTGCTTTTCTTATGGAGAACCGGGCCCGTGAGCATGCTCTTAATGTCGTGGATCTTCTCTTTAAGCCTGAGAAACTTGTAAAACAGGCAGGTACGGGCCAGAGGCAGGGTTTTGAGGATGTAGGAAGCCTGCGTGGATGAGAGTTTGATTTTATAATTTATAAGTATGATTAGGAAGCAAAATCTGCATTGGAGAACAATATAATGACAATCAGACTGGGATTTGTGGTAGCGGAGTTTAACAGGGATCTTACCTACCAGATGGAATTGCTTGGTATAGAACATGCGAAATTCCTGGGCGCGGAAGTGACAGATACCATTCTTGTGCCCGGTGTTTACGATATGCCGCTCGCAATCAAGAAACTTTGCGAAAAAGATGACATTGATGCAGTTGTAACCATTGGTTCGGTGATAGAAGGTGCAACAGGTCACGATGATATCGTGGTCCAGCATGCCTCAAGAAAGATTACCGACCTTTCTCTGGAATACAACAAGCCTGTCACTCTGGGCATTGCAGGTCCCGGTATGAGTCGCATGGAGGCTCATCAGAGGGTCGATTATGCCAAGAGGGCTGTAGAGGCTGCGGTAAAACTTATCAGGCGTCTCTAAATAATTCATAGGGGCTACTAATGGCATCTTCAAGATTGGCCCGAGTGGCTGAATCCCCGACAATCCGTATAGCAAATATAGCAAATAAGCTCAAGCATGATGGCATTGATGTAATTAGTTTCAGTCTGGGTGAACCGGATTTTGATACACCCAGACACATCAGTGATGCTGCATGCAAGGCGCTTTATAGCGGAGAAACTCATTATTCTCCATCCCCGGGTATCAAACCGCTGCGCGAAGCTATAGCCAAAAAACTACAAACAGAGAACAATCTGAATTTGGATGCATCCAATGTGATGGTTACACCGGGAGCCAAACAGGCAATCTTCGAAGTTATGATGTCTGTACTTGATGATGGCGATGAGGCTATCCTGTTCGATCCTGCCTGGGTTTCCTATGAACCATGCATCAAATTTGCAGGAGCAAACCCCAAATGGGTGCCTACAGACCCGGAAAATGGCTTTCTTCCTTATGATATTGGAGATCACATTACAGATAAAACTCGTCTGATAGTTGTCAATTCCCCCTGCAATCCCACGGGTGGTGTATTTGGCAAGGACAAATTAAAAGAAATAGCAGACCTTGCCATTGATCATAATCTGCTGGTTCTCTCCGATGAGATCTATGAGAAGATACTTTATGATGAAAAACACTACAGTATCGGTGCTATGGAAGGGATGCAGGACCGCACTATTACTGTAAATGGCTTTTCCAAATCATATGCGATGACAGGCTGGAGGTTAGGATATGTCGCTGCCAATGAAGCTTTCCTCCATGATTTCCAGAAAATCCAGTCACATTCTGTCAGCAGTGCTACAACGTTTGCTCAATATGGTGCCATTGAGGCACTGGAAGGTGACCAGCAACCTGTTGAGGACATGGTAGCCGAATTCAGGCAACGTCGCGATATCCTTGTAGATGGGTTGAATGATATTGGTATACATTGCAGCCGTCCCAGGGGTGCATTCTATGCATTTGCGGATGTAAGCGAGTATGGGAATGGTGAAGAGATTGCTGAGAAATTACTTTCAGATGCCCACGTTGCTGCTACTCCCGGTTCGGCTTTTGGCCCAAGTGGTAACAATTTCGTGAGGCTTTCATATGCTATTTCACAGGAAAGGATAAGAGAAGCTCTTGAAAGGATTGAGAATTGCCTTTTATAATTCTGTTCTCTTTCTTTCCAGGATTCTTTTTATAATTCTGCCACTGCTGCAAAGCGGACATTGCCGGGGCTTTCCCAGACGAACTACCTTTGTCTTGAATCCTCTTTTTTGAAGTTTATCTTCAAGTTCTTTTTCACCGAATACCTGGTCGTGCCCCAGTACGATGATATCCGGTTGTACTTCTTCGAGGGGTTTGAACATATCTTCTTCGCTTCCCAGAAGGGCATGGTCCACAACCTTTAAAGCTTTAACCATTTCAAGCCGCTGTTTTTCAGGAACTATGGGTTTAGGTTTATGTTCAATTGTTGAGTCCCGTGCAACAAGGACATATAATTCATTGCCATACTTCCGGGCCTGGTCCAGATAGTAGAGATGGCCCGGGTGTAGTATATCAAAGGTTCCTGTTGCAAGTATGCGTGTCAATTCATCACCTGATTTATTGTCCGCTAATGAATAGGAATTACCTTTAATAACTTTATGGAAAAGAACCGGATACTTTAGGTTCAATATAATTCCTTTTTGAAATTACTGTAGCACTGCTTTAAAGTGTTAAGGTTTGCCGGTACATGCAGTATATCAAAGTCAAATAAATCAGCGAACTCATCGACCTTTTGGTGGAAATCCTCTTCGTAATTAATTCCTGTGTCGACCTTTGCTACGTGCTTGTAACCAACTTCATTAAAGACATATCTCGATGTTTCAATGTCGTTTTTATCTTTGCCAAACCCAGAAGAAACCAGCATATCCCTCCAGTTGGCTGCCCACATGGGTGTCAGGAAAAAAGCCCCTTCCCCTTTGAAACTCTTAAGAGTGTCGAGATATTCCTGTCTGCCTCCAAGTACGGCACCGATACAGTCATCAATTGTTTCCCCGTTATTTTCTCTTAGTATTCCCACCGGACAGGGATGATCGGCAAAATCCTGTTCTATATTTGAGAGTACGTTGCCACACAATCCGTAGAAAAGCAATATACCGTCAGATATGGGTGTCAATCTCTTGGTATTTGTGTATACCTCATCCTTGAGTTTCTTTGGGGTTGCATGCAGGGCAAATTCAAGTATCTGGATAACTATATTGAATTGATTATCTGACAATGGGTTATTCAGCAAATTCACCATTGTTTTTGTTTCAACATCCACTCCTGCTTTGTTGAGTTTGTTCTTTATACCATAAGATTCATCATTTTCGATTATAATCACATTATCTACCGAATTGTCCTCTTTTATGAGATATGCTATCTCATCTTCGAACATTCTGCAGGCTATTATTGTTAGGGTTGGCAGGTTAAATCACCTGTATAAAAGAGAAAAGGGAAGGGATTTTAAGATTGTGCCTTTTGGCCTTATCTTTTGATGCATCCCCTGTAACATTTGTCGAGGTGTTCTTCTGGCATTGGCTTGGTAGCAAGGCTTACTACTACGGCGGTAATGGCTGCAATTGGTGTGGCAACAAGGATTGGATCCACAACGGTCCAGGTGCCGGTGAGCAGGGTTTCCGTTCCGAAAATAGCCTGTGATATTCCCAGGGGAGCCGCTTCCTTTGCATGGACAAAGGTCAGCCAGAAAAGGCTGCTGAATGTTCCTGCAAGAAGACTTGCAATCGCTCCTTCCCTTGTCATACGCGGCCAGAACAGCGCTCCTGCATAGGCGGGCAGGAAGGCAGCTGCACACAGGCCAAAGAAAATAGCTGTGCCACGGGCAATAATGCTGATTGGCAGCATGTAGGCAAGGATGACACTCAATATGATTGTAACAGCGATTCCCAGTCTGGTTACGGATATGGTCTTTCCGGATTTACCACCCTTGAGGAATTCTTTATAAAAATCATGGCCAATAGCAGTTCCCATTGTGTGATATTGGGAACTGAGAGTTGACATAGCAGCTGCCAGCAGGGTTACCATGAAAATTGCAACGAAAAGGTCTGGTGTGGCACTGTTTATGTATTCCGGGATGATGCGGTCCATATTACCTCCTGCCACATCCAATGCAATCTGGCCTTGCGTATCGAGGAAATACACATTGGAAAGGGCACCCACGATATAGGCAACTCCTGCCATCATGAGGATAAAAGGCCCGCCGGCAAATACTGCCCTGTTGAGGGATTTCTTGCTATCTACTGTCATGAATCGCACGGCCAGCTGGGGCTGTGCCAGTACACCGATTCCCACGCCAAGTATAATTGTAGATACCATTGTCCACCATATCGGTGTGCCAAGTGCAGGCATTGATGTCCATCCAGTATGTCCGCCTGCAGCTAAACCTGCAGGTACCATTGATGACATGTCTGTGAGAGCCTGGTGGGCTTCCGTGACTCCACCGAGGTTAACATAGGTCAATATGAGCAGTACAGTCATACCTCCAAGCATCAGGGTTCCCTGCATGGCGTCTGTGTACATAACTGCCAGTAAACCTCCTGTAATCACATAGGCTGCAACAATAATAGTGAGGATAAATACGGCCACGTCATAATTTATTCCCAGGGATGTTTCCATGAACCTGGCTCCTCCGATAAGTACGATCCCTGCATAAAGGGGCATGAATACACCGATCAAGGCACCTGAAAAACCCTGTATGAATTTTGAGTTGAAACGTTTGCCTAGAAGATCGGGGAATGTGACAGCTCCCAGGTTTACACCTATACGTCGTGTGCGTGATCCGAAAAGGACAAAGGCTACAAATATTCCAACCACGATGTTCATGAAGACGAGCCACAGGGTTCCCATGCCTAAAGTTGCGGAGACTCCTCCAAAACCAACGATTGCCGAGGTACTGATAAATGCTGCTCCGTAGGATAGGGCCAGTATGTACGGATGCACTTTCCGCCCCGCAAGCATGTAATCGTCAACTTCTTTTGTGCGCTTGTATGCAATCCATCCACAATAGAAGACTATCATCAGATAGACCAGAACGATTACACCAAGAACTACCGGGCTTACAGGCAATCCTCTTCCTCCTCTTCATTCCATTTTGCAATTCCATATGCCATGCAGGCAATGGCACTTATTATGCACAGAACATATGCACTCCATATGTAGGGGTCCTCTATGCCTAACATTTTTACACCTCTTTTATACTGGGGAATGTTAGCAAGTAACATACTTGAACTTTTCGAAAAGAGCAGGATAAACAGGGATCAAACAAACGGACCAAAAGGTATTTATCGAAAAATAACAGAAAAGTAGAATTAAGTATTACAATAGATGATTTTTGTAATACTATGTCTGTTTTGCAGACCTTAAAGGGCGTTGTTGTCAGACCACGCCTCCTTCTCTTCTTTTAGAGTTCAATTATCTCGGTTTCCTTTGTTACGGGATCCACCAGTGCAACAGTAGCTTTTCCGGTAAGTACTCCGGCAGTCTCCCCGGGATTTATCACCCGTGTATTGCCGATCATGTGGCTGCCTGCCTGGTGGGTATGTCCCCTGACAATCAGATCAAAATTACCGGATGCAGCAAGAGCCTCAATTTCTTCTTCATTGATTCCATGTAGCAGGGCAATATGCAAATCCTCGATATCCATTGTTCCAAAATCACCACATACGTTTGCTCCCTGTTTTACAAACCATTCTTTTATGGTGATTCTGTCTCCCTCATTATTTCCAAATACAAGGTGGAGAGGTGCCTTCAGTTCAGTGAATCCTTTTACATTGAAGGGTGATACGAGATCCCCGGCATGGAGCACAGCTGAGACCTGTTTTTCATTGAAGAACTTAACTGCTTTACGTATCATTTCCAGATTATCGTGGGAATCAGCCATTATTCCGATCATTTCTATATCTCCTGCTTTGTTTATGGTACTCTCGCATTAAGTACCCTATTGAAGCTACTGAAAGTTTCATCGTTAAAACATACAAATACTATCCTGTCAAAAACAGGCCGGTCATTCAGAAAATCGATTACTTCATTTATCGCTATTTCAGCTGCTCTGGGTATGGGAAAATGGTAGGCTCCGGTACTTATTGAGGGGAAGGCGATTGTTTTTATTCCTTTTTCTGCCGCCACCGTAAGGCAATTCCTGTAACATTTGGCCAGCATTCCGTCCTCGTCATTGTTTCCGCCGTGCCAGACAGGCCCCACTGTATGAATGACCCATTTTGCCGGCAGGTTATAGCCTTGTGTGATTTTTGCTTCACCAGTTGCACAACCGTTCAGTGTCCTGCACTCTTCCAGCAGTTTAGGTCCTGCAGCTTTGTGTATTGCTCCATCAACCCCTCCTCCTCCCAGCAGGGAATTATTGGCTGCATTCACGATGGCATCAACTTTCTGTTCGGTAATGCCGCCTTTAATTATCTTGATTATTTGTTTATCCATAATCTTTGGTCTTTTTTACGGGTTAATAATTGTTGTCACTTCAGAACAGGAAGTAATCAATCAGTAAGACTGAAGTGAAGAGTGATATCCCCAGTATGGCAAGTGGAATGGTATAGTTTGATACTACGGTTTTCACATCATCGCCCGTGGTTCTCTGGATCAGCCAGAAAAATGGATCTGTAACGTAGGAAAACACCATGGTGCCAGCTGAAATCATCAATATTAGAGGGATGGTTGCCACCTCTGAAACATAGGGGCTGTAGGCGAGTATGGATGATGTTATTATTGCAGTGACAGCCCTGGAGCCCTGCGCAGTCTGGATTATCGCGGCGAAAAGAAACGGGATGAAAAGAGCAGGTACTAGGTGTCCGATTAGATTATAGGTATTTTCTGCAAATGAGCTTGCAGCAATTACTCCTCCAAGTGCCCCCGCACCGCATAGGTCAAGTAATATAATACCTGCATTGCGGCTGCCTTTTTCAAAAACTATATCCAGGTTTTCCTTTTTTACCAGTAACAGGGAGAAACTGGCTGCAAGAATAATAGCAAGATTGATATCTGCCAGCAGGGAAGCTCCCGGCAAAAAATGGCCAATTGTCAGGAAAAAAATGGGCAGTATTAATGGAATCCATCCAATAGGTGACTTTTTTGCTGACAATTCTCTTTCTTCCCATGTGTCTTTGTGGCTGCCTCTTTTTGTAATAAGCAGGTATCCAAAAATAAAGAGAATTATGGATATGGTGATTGCAGCCAGGTTGAAGCCAGCATCAACATTAAAATTAAGATTTCTTGTAATACTGTATATAACAGGAAGCGGATACAGAAGGACAAAAGAAAGTGTGCTTGCGATTGCGGTTGCATAATAGCATTTCTTCCTGATTTCAGAGTTTACATTCAGGTTTTCAACAAGGGGTATCATTACCACATAAGCTGTCAGGCAGCACATGAGGGGTATGGATAACAGGTAACCTGCAATCGCTGATGTAAGGGTGGGCCGTGAGGATATTTTTTGCATATCTGAGACAATTCGCTGAGCAAAATTTTCCTGTCTTATTACCAGGGCAATCAATGACCCTGAAAAAATAGGAATTGCTAGAAGTGCAAAAACCCTGCCTGCACCCTGTGTAGCCATTGAGATTGCATTTTGCTGCATCCCACTGAAAATACCATAAAAAAGGGCTGCACCTGTCAGGACAAGGAAAGGGGGTAATCTAATCTTCCAGAGAAGAATTGTTATTAATACTATAGTTATCGTGAAAATCATTACGATATAGATTCAAATACCTCTAATTGTACTATATTTGAATTGATTGTATATATTATTTCTTATTATATGATTGAAAAAATAAAAATAGTTATTTTTGGAATTTAAATTCAATCGGCAACATACAGATTTTTATACTTTGTCAATTTATGTAAATAGGGTGTATCCTAATGGGATTGGCAGACAGAGATTATACAAAAAGGGATTCAAACGGAAATCTTACAACATCAAAAAACCATACTTATCAAAAATATAGTTATCATAAATCAGCTTCCAAATCGTCCACTATATCTTCTAAAGAACAATTTTCTAAATCATCTGGTAAGGATTATCCTATTTCAAATACTACTTTGGAACAAAAGAAATCTGAACTTGCAGCTGTTTTAAGTAACCCAGATATACCCAAAGATGAAAAAATAAGATTAAAACAAAAGTTAAAAGCTGATATTAAATACATCAAAATATCACTGGGGCATGAAACAAATATTGACGTCATAAATACTTCGACAAATGAATACAATTATTCATCTGATAAAACTACATTTTGCAAAAAACCAAAATCAGAATCGAAACCAAAACCCCTATCTGAAAAAATCACTTCCAAATTAGGTAACATATTCAAATCTATTAAAGGCAAAAGTTGAATATTGCATTGTTTGACAACATACTGATTTTATTGGGGGGAATTATGTCTTCAGGTAATAACAAAGAAAATAACAGTAAATGTTGGTATTGTGGCAAATCTCCCAAAGATACAAAATATTCTTATGAAACTGGTGGTGAAAAGAGAATAAATACGAAAGGATATGGAGACGTTTTTAAATGTAATCTTTGTGGATACTATTTTTGTGAGGAACACCACTTACCTGAAAAACATGATTGTTCTGGTTTGTTATTGAAAATGAAAATACGAAATAATAATGGTAAATTGGAATATTCCTATTCAAATCTGATGAAATCAGATTCTAAATCCAATCAAAATATCAAAGATAAAATTAAACTTTCAGGAAGAAAGAATTATCCAATAAATAGTAAATCAGATGAAGCTCGAATCAGTTATAGAAAACCAACTCCTATTACACAAAAAAATGAAATAGAGTATTTAAATAATCCATCATTAAGAAATTGGATTTTGAACAATATAATTCTTTTATTAATGGTTCTTGTAATTATAGGTGCAATTGTATATTATTTGTTTATATACTCTTAACATCAATATTTCATTAATTTTTTTTCTTTCATGCCGTTTTCTAATATATCACGAACGTATATTCCTTGTGGAGTATAGTTCACAATTGCAAATCCACATGCATAAATATGATATTCATTCAATTTATGTTTTATATGCCCCCGACTAAATTCCTCATTGTTTTTACTCAATATTTCAATATCACCCTTTTTAACCGCATTTTTACCTTTAACACGAACAGGTATCATATTACCCCATTTTTTAAAGAAATTCATATCTAAATATTCCCCATTATACTTTTTAGCTAACTTTTTACGTCTGTTTATTCTTTCTTCATTCTTCTTTTGGGTTTCAGATTTTTGAGTATTTGGTTGTTCTTTGGATTTGTTTTGAAGTTCGGAGACTTTCTTTGCATATTCTTCTATACGTTTCTGATGAGTCATTTGAAGTGAGAATTTTTCAGCTTCTAATTTTTTTATTTCCTTATCTTTTTCCATTAATTGCGATTCTAAATTTTCATCATCGGATTTTTCATTTCCATGACTATCATATTCATTACCAAAATCGTTAGGAGTATTCATATTGTTGGGAGGAGTGCCACTAAAATTGTTTCCTGTTCCGTTATTCAAATATGCAACACCATTGTTGCCATATTTTTCACGCATTCGTTTATCGTAATTGGATACAATCTGATTATGTAATGCGATTCGTTCTTCACGATACCCAAATGGGTTATCTATACAGGCATCTTTGCCCATTGGTGTCAATTGGTAGTATGATGGTCGTTTTCCGTACTTTATAATATATCCACGTTTTACATATCTCGATAAATGGCTTCTGAATGAACTATATTCTCCTTTATATTCAGAATATTCATACATATCTTTAGATGTCATATCCACATTGATTATAGGTTTCAATATTTCCTGTTTTGCGATACAATCTCGTTCATGACATTTACCATGTAATTTTTTCTTTTTCTTTGCGTTTGTATTATTTTCAAAATTTTCATTATTATTACTATTTTTTGGAATTTGAATTTTCATAATATCACCATTGATAATATTGTTTTCACTATAACGATTTCAACGATTTCACCTCTCAATTCCTGTGGGTAACCGAAGATGTAATGTATATATATAGATTACATCATTAATATATAATACTTTTTATTGAAATGTATTTGAAGAACAGATATATATTTATTCATAAATTGAAGAACAAATCGACATACATCATTTCAATGAATGGTGAACAATTCATTTCAGGTGTTTGAAAAATGGCAAAAATTATCAAACGTCATTTGTCGTTTATTACATCGACAAAATAATTGTGCAAAAATGAACATATTTATACAATACTTTCATCGGATATATACTTCTTGTTTGAATTATTATCACCTTTACTCAAAAGGTAAACTTTTACTGTCTGTTCGAAATGTATATATAGAAGTTGCGATATTGAGTAGTATGTATTATTCAATACGAATTATATTAATAAGATGATTTAAATGAAACAACGAATAACAATAACAGTCGATGAAGATATATTGCCAATTTTCGATGAGATGGCAAATGAAAGAATGATAGCTAAAAGTAGATTAATTAATCAATTAATTAAAAATGAGATAGACAAATGGAAAAATACGAGGTAACAATATGGAAAAAAAAGAAAAAAATGAAACGCCCTGTCAGACGCAACAGGAAAATATTAATGCCAATAATAAAAATAATAACAAATTATATAAAGATTTCGATACAAATGCAGATTTAACAAATAACAACGATAAAGATGAAATTGATAATCCACAAAAAGAGAAAATAATACAAACCATTTCAAAAGAATATAAAATTCCATTAGATACAATACGAGAAATATATAACATTGGTATTATAGAATTACAAAATGAAAATAAAGAATCAGAATATATCAGTAAAATAAAGGAAAAGTGTAAAGTTTCCGATGATGACGCAGAAGATATAATGGATATAATATCTACAAATGCACGAAATCCCGATGCTATTGAAAATTATAAACAGAACCGAGAGCTTGAAATCCATACTTCAGATGTTATATTTACAATCACGTATGTAAAAAATCAATACCATATTCAATTAATGGAAGATGGAAAAAAGTTAGGTATGAATTATTCTGCAAAAAAATCCTTACTTACATCTCATCCACAAAGAGATAAAGATATTATAAAATTGATACAGGATTTATTAAATATTGATAGGGAAAAGGCGAAACAATCCGTTGCAGAATTAAATCGCAAAATATCAAAAGAATACTTCAAAGCTGTTGATGAACTCAAAACCAATTATGAAAAATATATTGAAACAATAGAAGATGGAGATGAAGATGATGAAAATGAACCTGAAGCGTGGGAAAATGAAGACATAATCGATAAAGCTAATGATATTCTTAATAATGGTAATCCTTATGAATTTATACAAAAATCTACCGCAAAACACCACGCTGGTGATGAAGACTTAATAAAAATGTTAATTATTGCAAGGTCAAATCAATCAATACGAAACAGTAATGGGTTACAACCCACTATTAATGGCGATTCGGGTTCAGGAAAATCACATGCCACATTTACATTTATAAAACATATTCCAAAAAAATATGTAATAGAAGGTTCTTTTAGTGACAAATCCTTTTTTTATCTCGGTTTGAAACCCCCTATGGTTATCGTTAGTGATGATACTGAAATTAGTAATAGTATGGAAAATACATTAAAAAGGGCAATGTCAAATTTTCAAGAAAAAACTGAACATTATACTGTGAATACTGATAGAGAATCAGAAAAATTAATACTTCCTGAAAGGTCACTCTTTTTATTAAATTCTGTAGAAATGAAAGGAGGAGATGAACTACAAAATAGACAGACGAGCTTTGCTGCCGATAATAGTAAAAAACAGGATGAATCTGTCTTTAATATTCAACAAAGAAAGGCAATGTTAGGAGAGATACCCGACCTTGCAGATGATGAAAATGTATTGATATGTAGGGCAATGTTCGATATATATGCAAAGAATCTAGATATCGTAGTCATCCCCTTTGCCGATAAAATAAAGTGGAACGATAAGAAAAATAGGCGAAATTTCGATATGTTTTTAGATATGGTCAAAGGGTTCACAATGTTAAATTTTCGACAACGCAAAAAGAACAATTCTGGATATTATATAGCTACAATTGAAGATTTTAGAGAAGCCGAAAAAATATATCATAAAATTGCAGTAAGTCAAACAACTAAACTAACAAAGGCAGAAATAAAAATGGCAAATCGAATTTCAATTAATGGAAATGCAGGAATAACTGTAAATGAATTGACAAAATCTTTAAAAATATCAGATACAATGGTTAGAAAAAGATTAAATACACTTTTTGAAAAAACACAAATATATGAGGAAGAAGGTTCAAAAGGTACACATAATGAAAATACTAGCCATTATGTAAAATACAAAAAATATTATTTACCTAATTTTAATCCAAATAATATTGGTAAAATCGTATATTTAGAAGGAGATAATGTTGATGGATAATTATAGGTTACAAACCTATATTTTTTTATAAACTACCATTATAATATGTATGGGAACCCCTATACAACCCTATACAAATCCCCATATAACCCCCATATAACCCCTTCTTTTTTTGAATAACGGAGATACATTGACTATTTTTGCCAGATACACATAATAAGATAAAAAAACTACCATTATAATATGTATAATAATATGCATGAAAAAAATATAGACTTCACTCATATCTAATAGGGGTTGGATACCCCTTTATATTTTACAAAATATACTCTACTATTATTAATTATTTATTATATATATAAGGGTTTGATAAGGAGTTTGATAGACAGTTTGATAGGGGTTCGAGAGGTTATACTTATTTATTATTCAAATTATAACCAAAAATGGTAATTTAAGCGCATATTTGAATTATTATTACAAATATGCATCAAACTGCCTATAACCGTAATTATTTGTAAATTTGAGAGAATATGACAATCTAATAGTCATTTTATGTTCTTTATCTTCTCTAACTTATCCTGTTCTTCCCATTTATCTTTATATTTATACATTGTAGATGCAGGTATGTTCATAGTTCGTGCAATCTCAGCCCATGTCAAACCTTTCTTTCGATAATCCATAACCTTACGTTTATTTGGTTCTTTAGAGGGTCTTCCCCACGAATCATTTTCTTTCTTATGACGTTGAATACCGATTTTTATTCGTTCCTGCAAAATACGTTTCTCATTTTCTGCAACCCACCCAAATAATGAGATTAACAACTTCCTGTAATGTGAATCTCCAACTGTACTCCATGATTCAGATGGAGATAATGAAACCACTTTAATGCCCTTATCTTCAAAATCCATGATTAAATTCAATGTATCAATAAATGTTCTACCTAATCGTGAGATCTCAAAAAGATAAATGGTATCAATATCATTTTCCTCAATTAATTTTAACATCTGTTTGAATCCATGTCTTTTGGTAGCTGTTACAGAACCACTAACTCCTTCGTCAAAAAATATATTTTCGTCAGGGATTCCATTATTCTTTAACTGAATGATTTGTGTATCTATATTCTGTTCCTTCGTACTGGTTCTTGCATAACCAACTGATTTATTATATTTTATATCTTCCATAAAATATATTTTATGTTACATACTATATAAACATTTTTATTAGGGTGTTATGTAACATAATAGAGGTGTATTATGGAATGGGAATTTGCGAAAGGTAACAATAGTGAACAGTCTAAAACGAAAAATCTTTACACTCTACTCTACTGCCCCTCTTTTTTTAAACTCTCTAAATAAATTTTGTCGGACTATGCCTATAGTATAAGAGAGAAAAATCGTGGTTTGAGAAAGGTTTATATAATACGAAAATTTGAGATACAAACCAATCTTTAACTATTGAGTGAACATTACACATGATGTAATCTTTTACCAGTAGAACCCTCATATATCCTCATTTTTGGCATATTTTGGTATAAGAGGATATGTAACTCCTTTCAAACAAAATAGTTCCATATTGATAGGATATGAACTTTACAACATCAAATCTTTTTCTTACATCTTGTTGCAAATCGAAATTGAAGAGAATAGTACATGAACGTAATAACACTAATAGATTTGTTTGTGTTATTGATATTCAATCTTCCTTTCTACAAATTGTTAATATATTACCATCTTCCATCCATTGAAACTAATCGTCTATCCAGTCGCCAATCAGTAATATATATTCAACATTTACCTCATTACAGAAATACGATAATAAAGCTGCCAGTTTTGAATTTTCAATAGATTTGTCTGAAAACCTATTTTCAAATGTTATTTCGTTATTTATTTTCAAAACCCATTTTTGCATTTTACATATCATCCTTTATTTGTTGGAATTGAGAGTGACATAATTATCGAAGTAAGAGAGTACAAATATTATATAAATGTGACTGTATTTTAAAAAAGAAGCATGGTGTACATAACAATAGTGAACAGTCTAAAACGAAAAAACTTTATACCCTACTCTAATGCCCCTCTTTTTTTGAACTCTCTAAACAATTTTTGTCGGACTATGCCTATAGTATAAGAGAGAAAAATCGAGTTTTGGGAAAGATTTATATAATACGAAAATTCGAGATACAAACCAATCGTTCAACTATTGAGATGAACATTACACATGATGTAATCTTTTACCAGTAGAACCCTCATATATCCTCATTTTTGGCATATTTTGGTATAAGAGGATATGTAACTCCTTTCAAACAAAATAGTTCCATATTGATAGGATATGAACTTTACAACATCAAATCTTTTTCTTACATCTTGTTGCAAATCGAAATTGAAGAGAATAGTACATGAACGTAATAACACTAATAGATTTGTTTGTGTTATTGATATTCAATCTTCCTTTCTACAAATTGTTAATATATTACCATCTTCCATCCATTGAAACTAATCGTCTATCCAGTCGCCAATCAGTAATATATATTCAACATTTACCTCATTACAGAAATACGATAATAAAGCTGCCAGTTTTGAATTTTCAATAGATTTGTCTGAAAACCTATTTTCAAATGTTATTTCGTTATTTATTTTCAAAACCCATTTTTGCATTTTACATATCATCCTTTATTTGTTGGAATTGAGAGTGACATAATTATCGAAGTAAGAGAGTACAAATATTATATAAATGTGACTGTATTTTAAAAAAGAAGCATGGTGTACATAACAATAGTGAACAGTCTAAAACGAAAAAACTTTATACCCTACTCTAATGCCCCTCTTTTTTTGAACTCTCTAAACAATTTTTGTCGGACTATGCCTATAGTATAAGAGAGAAAAATCGAGTTTTGGGAAAGATTTATATAATACGAAAATTCGAGATACAAACCAATCGTTCAACTATTGAGATGAACATTACACATGAAGTAATCTTTTACAAGTAGAACTCTCATATACCCTCATTTTTGGCGTGTTTTGGCATTAAATGTGAATATACACCTTTCAAACAAAATAGTTCCATATTGAGAGGATATGAACTTACAACATCAAATCTTTTTCTTATATCTTGTTGCAAACCGAAAATGTAGGAAAATAGTCTATGAATGATGAAGATATTTGAATAAATGGGATTATTTAATTATTCTCAAAAAGATGCAATAATGTGTGAAACATTATATTCTTTCATAAGAAAAATTCTATAAATAAAGTTATATAACATGAATATAAGGCACGTAAACAAATTATAGGAGTATTACCAAACCTATTATACTTTGAATATTTATGTAAAATGGATGTATTACAATGGGAGTTCAAGATAAAGATTACCCAAAAAGTAATTTTAACTCAAATCAATCAGAAAAAGAAATCGTTAAGTGTTTTCATTGTGGGATTACCCCCGATAAATACAATAGTTTAATGGATGCAGTTAATATAGATGACAAAGGTCATCTAAAACATAAAAGTAATTGTTCCTTCAAGGTATGCAAAAACTGTGGGGAAATTTTTTGCCCAATCGATATTTTACCTGAAAAACATAATTGTATTGGTAAACCAAATGAAAACTCTCAAAATAATCATACGATTGAACCATATAATTGGTTTGCTTCGGAACAAGAAAAAAGAAACAAGAAACAACCATCTTACTATTCTTTTATACCAAAAATACTCGCTTTATTGGTGATAATTGCATTACTATTGTTGTATCTTTATCTAAACACATAAGAAGTCGTTTTTCACTCACCTATATCGTACTTTTTCTTTATTTCTTCTATTTTTTCGAGATAGGGTTCTTTTATACGTTCAATTTCATATTCAAATCTTCCTTTTTCTTTTTTTAATATTTTTATTGTTCTTTTGTAACTATCAATGTCTTTCGTAGTCAAATTGACATATTCTTTGCCATCAATAATAGTAGTTTTAATTTTATTTTTGTCAGTGCCTATTAGAGTTAATTTTTCAATGGGTTTCATACCATATGTTAGATACTTATTATATTCCTTTATCCAGTACTCTTTATCCTCTATTTCTTTTTGATATGGATAGGTAATTGCATCTATTTTTACTTGTTCATTATTAACTTCACTTTCCATTCTCATCATTTTTATTTCTTTATTATGTTCTATTTCCATTTCAGCTATTTTCTTTTCAAGTCTTCTTTCTCTATCTTTTATTAGGTTTATATTGACTTTTTCTGTAAACATCAAATGGTTCATGTAATCAACATATTTGTCTTTTAAAACTGTCACAGCTTCTTCAGGAGTTCCATAATTTGTCAAATACGTTTCATATGATTCACCTGTTGATTTTCCAGCTAAAAAATGTACGTCTTGTATTCCGTAACCATAACTATGCAATGTTTTTATGAAGAAACTACGTAAATTATGTGTACGAAGCTTATTGTATTTCCCCTCTCCAGTTGATAATCCAGATTCATGTGCGATTTTCACCATATATTTGCCTATATTATGTGGTCGTAAACATCGTTTTTTATCATCAAAATCATCCAAATAATAGTCAGGTATATCCCGCATTAGAAATAACTAATCACTATGGTTTCTCCATTCACGTTTACTTTTCAATATATTAGCGGGTTTCCCTCTATAATTTACATTTTTATTATCTTTGTTTTTATATGTAGGGTTGCGGTTTCTCCATTCTAAATATTCACATACAGCTTTAGTAGCTTCAGGATTTAAAAAGGAAAGGTGCTCCACATCTGTTTTTCCTCTTTTTAATAATTCTAATGTAACTATTTTATTTTCATCAATATTTTCCTAAACATCACCAACAGTCAATTTCGTAATATCATCAGACGCCATACCCGTCGATACTGCAACTAAAATATAAGCTCTTATTAGAGGATTTTCTCCTGCATAATTTTCTAAAACATTCTTAATATCTTCATAAGTTAATCTTTCATTATTTCCATCTTTCTTATTTGTTTTTTTTGCTATGACATTTTCAGAAATAGGAATATCATAATATTTGTAAAAGTTATGAATACACCGAAGTCTCTGATTAACTGTTTTTTCCGAGGAATTTCTTTCATTTATCAAATAATTTTTAAATTTACGAATATATCGTATGTGTTTTTGCCTTTGTATAATAACTTTGTCATCTAATTCGTCGAGTGCTTCATCTATCAATTCATCTGGTGTTTTCCCTGTGAATTTTACATATATTTGTAATGTACTTTTGTAATTTTTTCTTGTGTTAATACTTTTTTTACTTTCTATCCATTCTTTACATGATTCATATTCATCAACACATTTTCCATTTATTTTGTATTTTAAATGGTCTTTATTTCGTCTTTTATCTACCTTTTTATTTTGATTATTCATTCAATTACACCTTTCATACTTTTTGATATGATTCATATGATATAATCACATCGATATCGATTTGATTATCGTGAAAATCAGGATAGCTTGCACATTTTTCACCGTTTTTGGTTAATTCACATTCTGTATATCATCTCCAGTTATATTTTCTGTATATTTTAAACCAATGTTTTCAAAAATACCTTTAATACGGAACAGCAATTTAAATAGCAAAAGAATAGGTTTAATTATAAAAAAATCTAATTTAATATCCTCTTAAAACAATCACATTAAAGGTGCTTTTGCCATGGCTAAAATCTCAGTAATAGGAGCAGGGAATGTTGGTGCAACTACTGTGCAGAGACTTGCCGAAATGGAATTCGGTAACATTGTCCTTGTGGATATAGTTGAAGGTTTACCTCAGGGAAAAGCCTTGGACCTTATGCAGGCAGGGTCTATAGTAGGATATGATACTAAAATCAAGGGCAGTAATGACTATGCGGACATTGTTGATTCAGATATTGTTATCATAACTGCCGGTGCTGCAAGAAAACCCGGAATGAGCCGGACTGATCTGATAAATATCAATACTAAGATCATGAAAGATGTTTGTGAGAAAATCAAGCAATATGCACCTAAATCGATTGTAATTGCTGTTACCAATCCTCTTGATGTAATGACTTATGTGGCCCTGAAAGTCACTGGTTTTGAACCAAATCGTGTGTTTGGAATGAGTGGAATACTTGATACGGGACGTTTTGCCAGTTTTATTGCCGATGAGCTTGCCTGCTCCAAAAGAGATGTTGAAGCAATGGTAATAGGTGGTCATGGGGACCAGATGCTTCCTCTTCCCCAGCATTCTTCAGTATTCGGGACGCCTCTGCCAGAATTGCTTGGGGAAGATGTAATTGCAGGGCTTGTAGAACGTACAATCCATGGTGGTGCTGAAATAGTTGCTCTTCTCAAACAGGGTAGCGCCTTTTATGCACCTTCTGCTGCCATAGTCCAGATGGTTGAATCAATTTTGAGAGATGAAAAGAGAATCTTACCTGTTTCTGCTTATCTGGAGGGGGAATACGGCCAGAAAGGAATATACTTCGGTGTACCTGCCAAAATTGGTTGTGATGGCATTGAAGGGATAATAGAGCTGGAACTGACAGAAGAACAGAAAAAGGCAATAAAAGACTCCTCTGCAAATATAAAGGAAAGCATCGATTATCTGGATATATGATATTTCGCATTTTAGCGAATTTTGTAGGAGAAAAAGGTGCAGCAACAAGTAGACATTTTGGGAGGCAATTGCCTATAAGGCTGGCATTGAATAATGCGAGAAATTAAAATATAATACTTCAAAGCCAGTTATAGTTTTTTGGCTTTGCAGAGGTTCTTGTCATCCTTTGCAACCCGACCACATTTCTTGCAGTAATATGAAGGATTCTTTATAAGTTTTTTAAATTCCTTTGTGTTTTCTTTTATATCATCTTTTTTCCAGGAACACATCTTTTTTGACATATTTGTCCTCCTTAAAAGGATCATAATCAAATCAAACTATACAATACTAGCTTGGTATGTGCTATTATTTTAAATTATCCTGCAGTTCAGAAATCCCATAAATGTGCTGCATTTTTGTACAACACTCTGTCAACATCCTTTGTTGAAAAGGTTCCGTCTTCCTGTAGTTTAACTATGTTCTGGAGTTGCTCCTGCAGGTTTCCCCAGGGTTCATCTGAACCAAAAAGGACTTTTCCTTCTGGCTGGCTGGTTATTATATCCTCAGTAGTCGTGCCATTATTTTTATACATATATCTGTATGCTTCATGGTTTGACATTGCCGTATCCAGATAGAGATTGTCAAGATCATTAACTGCTTTTATAATTTCAGGGATACCATCCCCCAGATGTGCAAGCTGAAAATTAATATCCGGATATTGTTCCACTTTATCCAGCAATTTATAAGGATCTTTACTACACGCCATAGGGATGTGTAAAAGGAGGTTCATGTAGTTTTCATTCATATAACTCAGGATTGAATCATCAGGCATATTTCCATAGATTCCATAATACTTTATCCCTGCAGGAGGTTTTTCGTCTTCATCTTCATATTTTGCAATATTTTCGGCACTATCATTTGCAGCTATAAACGGTATAAAAGCAACCCGGTCATCATCAATTGCCCATATTTCATCGTTTGCTCTGGTGTAATCTATCTTCCAACCAGAGTATGGTTCATCAGGGTCTGGGGATTTGTTTTTGAGATGGTAGAACAGGCCTTTCCAGAAATGTCCGAAAGTGTTTGATGGTTCTGGTTGTGCAAACAGAACACAGTTTTCAACATTATTCTGATCCATGTTCTCCTGCAGCCTCTGTATGTTATTACTGATCCTGGTGGTGGGCCTTAGCGCCATTGTCATAAAGATTGAATTTGTTCCGTAATGGCAATGTGCATCATTGATCCGATATTTTTCACATTTTTCCATGAAGAACTGTTTTTATTTATACCACATATACATACTCGACACAAAGATTTGCTTACTGCTGTCTTTTCTTAAGCCTTTGTCGAATTGATGAGGCTTGTACATAATGTATCGTCTATGCTGGAGTACAGAAGAATTAGATTATATGAAAATAGCATAGATGCGCGTTTTTCACATTATTTACTTGAGGATGTCGGCAAATTTTGGGTGTGGTTAATAATAGGCAGAAAGGTTTATTAATGATAAATCATTATAGATATTTGTAATGATTAAACATCACAATATGTGTGATAATAAATAAACGGAGGTTAGTAAATGGAAATTTACCAAAATGGATCTATACATGAGAGCGGGGATCTTACCAGACAAGCAAACCATACCATGACCATTAATGAAATGGTTTTCATGATGGTTATTCTGGCATTTGGATTGTTTTCTCTGTACAGGTTGACCGCTTATGCCAACCTTATCGGCTGATCATTAAAGGGCAATTCACCGAATTGCCTAATTTTCCTCCTCTCCTATTGTTTTTGTTTATTTTGTCATTCCATTTAACTCAGAAAATGATAAATGGTTTCAGGTCCAATAGGACACAAGGAGCAAACTTCTAAATGATAGCGGCATTTATTACGGTTTTTGCAGTAATTATTTTATCTCTTTTTATCAATCGTATAGCCACGATTGCGCTAACCCTTACCGGTCTTTCCCGTGAAGTCTCACGTTTCCAGGCAAGGTCTGCACTTACAGGTGCGGGATTTACTACCACGGAATCTGAAAAAATGATGAATCATCCTGTAAGGCGCAGGATACTGATGTTGCTTATGCTTGTGGGAAATGCCGGAATAATAACCCTGATGGCCTCTGTAGTCCTTGTTTTCCTGAGCCCCTCGTCTGATACACTGCTAAGTTATATCGTTGTCATTACACTTGGTATGCTAGTGATTTTAATCATTACCCGTAGCAAAAAAGCCGATCGGTTTCTCAGCCGTGTTATCACTTTTTCTCTTACCAGATGGACTGATATCCAGACATCGGATTCTGCAAGCCTGATTTACCTGGGTGGGGATTATCAGGTTTCAGAACTGGAAGTTGGCTCTGAAGATTGGCTAGCAGGTAAAATCCTGAATGAGTTGAACCTTGTGGATGAGGGGGTGCTGATTCTTGGTATCCAGAAACCCGGCGGTAAATACATTGGAGCCCCTGTAGCGTCCACACGTATTGAAGTTAATGATGTACTCCTTCTATACGGCAGAGGCGAATCTTTGCGCTCCCTGGATAGAAGGCGTAAAGGGCTTCGTGGGGCGGTTGCACACGCCGAAGCAGTGGCACAGCAGAGGGACGTGGTGGAAGAACAGAAAACAGGCAGTAAACAAAGTGAGTCTGCGGATATTTGATTATTTTTCTTCGATATACTTTTCTATTTTTTGCTTTTAGATTGGGCTTATTTGGCAAATTCAGTATAGGCTCGTTGTAAAATACCACTAAATATATCCAGTTTTTTAGTAAAACCAATTTATGGGATTGTTTTGCTTACCGACAACCTTTATATACTTGCCGTTGTTATGGACCATGCCTCTTTTTGTTTAAAGAAACATTTAGAACAAGTACATTTAATTGATCATCATTATCCCCAAAGATGCCTATACAGGCACCTATTCTGTGTCAGGCAATTTTTTAGGATACTGTGATAGCAGAATATAAAAGGAATTTCACCATGGAATCATTAACTTTTAAAGATTTGAATTTATCGAAAAATATTGAACGTGCAGTTGAAGACATGGGTTTTGAGGAACCCACCCCTATTCAGTCTCAATCTATTCCCTATCTTATGGAAGGTAAGGATGTAATAGGACAGGCGCAGACCGGTACCGGTAAAACTGCTGCCTTCGGTATACCTGCTCTTGAAATGCTGGATGTTAAAAGTAAGAAGGTGCAGGTAGTGGTCCTCTGTCCAACCAGAGAACTGGCAAATCAGGTTGCCGAGGAGATGAGCAAACTTGCCAAGTACCAGAATACCAAAATGTTACCGGTTTACGGTGGTCAACCCATAGACAGGCAGATTAAGGCCCTGAGAAGAGGCGTACACATTGTAATTGGTACTCCCGGGCGAGTTATGGACCATATCCAGAGAAAGACACTGAAACTTGACGGTGTTAAAATGCTGGTGCTGGATGAAGCTGATGAAATGCTTGATATGGGTTTCAGGGAGGATATTGAATTTATTCTCAGTCGCGTGCCCGGCCAGAAACAGACCGTTCTATTTTCTGCCACGATGCCCCAGCCAATCATTAAACTCACAAAGAAATACCAGCAAAACCCTCAAATGGTAAAGACTGTTCATAAGAAACTAACGGTCCCCCAGATTGAACAATTCTATTTCGAAGTCAAAAACAATGCAAAGACCGAAGTTTTGTGCCGTTTGATAGATATTTACAATTTCAAGTCATCCCTTGTTTTCTGTAATACCAAGAAAAATGTCGATAAACAGGTTGAAACTCTCAAGGCACGAGGTTATCTTGCAGATGGAATGCATGGTGATATGAGGCAAGCGCAAAGGGAACGTGTCATGGCCAATTTCAGGAAAGGAGAAATTGAGACACTCGTTGCAACCGATGTTGCTGCCCGTGGTATCGATGTGGAGAACATCGAGGCTGTTTTTAATTATGACATCCCTCAGGATGAGGAATCATATGTCCACAGGATAGGCAGAACCGGTAGGGCAGGCAAAGAAGGAGTTGCAATAACCTTTGCTTCCGGTAAGGACATCCGTAAGATCAAAGATATACAGAAACACACCAAGGCAAAGATCACAAGGAAAAATGTTCCTTCCCAGAGTGATGTTGAAGATATCAGGGCGGAAATGCTGTCACAAAACGTCAAGAAGATAATCGATGATGGGCATATTGGCAAATATGAGCACTGGGTTGAAAATTTACTGGAAGAAGATTATGCTTCAGTGGATGTTGCAGCTGCCCTTGTAAAAATTCTGTTAGCAGAAGAGAAGAAGTAAGCCTGCCACAGGGAGGTTTTATTTTCACACCTCCCTATTCAAAAAGTATATATACCATAACATCGTATTAAGATTGCTTTCAAGAGATTAAGGCTACTGCGATAAATATTAGGTTTATACGTTTTTACTTATACCGTATTTACTATTTTCCTATGTTTTCCAACTAGTTAATTATCTGTTTTAAGCTTCATTAGAAAGGACGTGTAATATTTGTTTAACAATATGGATTCAAGTGCACCAGTAGAAGCTGGCGAAAGTTATGAAGTGACCATCGAAGATATCGCAAGAGAAGGAGACGGCATTGCAAGAGTTAGCGGCTTTGTCATCTTTGTTCCAAACACCGAAGTCGGCGATGAAGTCACTGTTAAAGTCACCAAAGTAATGCGTAAATTCGCATTCGGTGAAGTAGTTTAAATCTTCTGATTTTGAAAAAAACGATTTGGGTATTTCCCAAATCCCTATTTTTATTTCTATTCCTATGCTGTAATTTAGTATTTGAATACCTATTAAGTTAACTTTAATACTGTTCTATAGTTTTCCTCGCGAAGTTAGTGGGAACTTTGTTTGGGTTAGTTAATCTTCAATTTATTATAACAATGTATTCTTCAAAAAGCAGGAAATAGGACAATAAATCATCTATGTTCAGAATTTACTGAAGGTGATTTAAATCATGCAAAAGAAGGCTATATGGAAAATTCTATCAAAAATCTGATTTTCAAAATTTTCCCGGAGATTGATTTAATTTCCGGGATGAATGGCAGGAATATTTTTCCTGTATGAGAAAAGCCGACTGTTAAGAATTATAGGTGTGGCTGCCAGTGCAATTATTATCAATGCCCATGTGCAGAGTCCGATTGCTGCATATACTGGATACTGGAACAGTTCCCCGAACGTAGTCGGATCTATTATGATACCCACGGTTTCCAGGGTATGAATCATTTTGATACCTGTGTGTGTGAACATTTGCCAGAAGAATATAGATGCTGCTGACAATATTCCCGCTTTGGATGCAAGATAAAATGCTGGATGGCTTCTAAAAATGCCTGTTTTGGAGAGTTTGTTTTTTCGAATCATGATTTTCCATAGGTACTTAGTATAGCACACATCAGGATTCGCATCTATATAAAAAAATCCGGATCCATTAATTATGAACAATATTATTCATGAACATTTCTGTGGATCAAGCATAATTTAGGCTCTATGTTGAATTAAGTATATTTTGAAATTAATAAAAATCTTATAAAAACATATATATACTCTAAGTTGGATTTGCTTCTTAAAATTATGAAAATAGATGTATCATTTGTGTAAACACCACTTTGTTAAGGAATAGGTCCTTTTTACTTATGAATGATATGTCAAAAAAGTTCACAGTGAAGATGTCTTATGACTAAAAAAGAACAGGGCTTGATGCTTGGATGGAGAGAGTGGGTTGCACTACCCGAATTAGGACTGCATGCCATAAAAGCGAAAGTAGATACAGGCGCCAGAACATCTGCTTTGCATGCGTTTGATATCGAGCTTTACAGAGAGAATAATATTGATATGGTCCGATTTCTGGTTCATCCCATTCAAAAAAACTTAAATTTCTATATTGAATGTAACGCACCTCTTAAGGATAGACGTCAGGTGACAGATTCTGGTGGTCATAAGGAGATGCGTTATGTCATCGAAACACCGGTTGTTTTTAAAGATTATATATATCCCATTGAACTAACGCTTACTGGCCGGGATACTATGCGTTTCAAGATGTTACTGGGGCGTAATGCACTTAAGAAAAGAGCAACGGTAAATCCGACTGCATCATTTATGTGTGGGAAACTGGATAAAAAAACATTATACGAACTATATGGGATAAAACCTGAGGTAAACGAATGAAAATTGCTTTATTGTCAAGGAATAAGAAACTTTACTCAACTCGTCGCTTAATTGAAGCAGCAGAAGAAAAAGGGCATACAATTCAGGTTATAGATGTACTGCGCGCTTACATGAATATTACTTCTCACAAACCTTCCATTCACTATAAAGGCGATGAATTGAATGATTTTGATGCGGTAATTCCCCGTATAGGTGCATCTGTTACATTCTATGGTGCTGCAGTTTTGCGACAATTTGAGATGATGGGTGTTTTTCCTTTGAATGAATCAGTTGCACTTACCCGTTCCAGGGATAAACTACGCTCTTTACAGTTACTCTCCCGCAGGGGTATAGGTTTGCCTGTGACTGTGTATGCAAGCAAACCCGATGATGTAAAAGACATGGTAAAAATGGTTGGTGGTGCTCCACTTGTTGTTAAAATTCTTGAAGGTACTCAGGGTATAGGTGTAGTGCTTGCAGAAACACAAAAAGCTGCAGAAAGTATTATTGAAGGATTTATGGGTGTAAATGCAAATATTCTGGTGCAGGAATATATAAAGGAATCCAAGGGAGCCGATATACGCTGTTTTGTTGTTGGGGGTAAGGTTGTGGCATCCATGAAAAGGCAGGGTCCCAAAGGTGAATTCCGTTCAAACATTCACAGAGGAGGAACGGCAACTACTATCAGAATCACACCTGAAGAACGTTCAACTGCTGTGCGTGCTGCAAAAATAATGGGGCTTAATGTTGCAGGTGTTGATCTTTTACGTTCCAATCATGGACCTGTGGTGATGGAAGTAAACTCCAGTCCAGGTTTGGAAGGCATAGAATCCAGTACTGGCAAAGATATTGCAGGTATGATAATTGATTATATTGAGAAAAACAGTAAATTCGGTAAGACACGAACCAGGGGAAAAGGTTAATCGATGCAACCACCAATAACAATAGCAGGGAATACGATCCAGCCAGGAACAAGAAAATCCATCGAATTACCGATTCCCAGCTTTTATACTCATACGTCGGCTTCAATGCCGGTTCATATTATACATGGCCGCAAACCCGGACCCTGCCTACTTGTGTGTGCCGCTATTCACGGGGATGAGATTAACGGTGTAGAAATTATTCGTCGTGTCCTTGCACATAAAACGATCAATAACGTCAAAGGCACTCTTATTACCATACCAATTGTAAATGTTTTTGGTTTTGTCTCCCAGTCCCGTTATTTACCGGATAGGCGAGATCTGAACCGCTCTTTTCCGGGTTCTAAAAAAGGTTCAATGGCATCCAGACTGGCAAACATCCTGATGGAAGAAGTAGTAGAGCATTGCAGTCATATAATTGATCTTCATACAGGAGCTGTTGCCCGGGAAAACTTACCTCAGATACGTGCATGCCTGGTAGATGATACTGAAACAGAAGCTTTAGCCCGTGCTTTTGGTGTACCGGTCATAATTAATACTGAATTGCGTGATGGCTCTTTGCGTGAAGCTGCTCGTGAGAAAAATATACCATTTCTATTATATGAAGCAGGTGAAGCACTTCGTTTTGATGAGGTCGCAATTCGAGCAGGTGTAAGGGGTATACTTGGAGTTATGCATCATTTAGGTATGAGGACAAAGGCCAGAAAAAAGAAAGGTTATGAGACTGTCATTTCCCAATCGACTCAATGGATTCGGTCTCCCAAAAGTGGAATATTACGTTCAATATCTCCTCTGGGGACATTGGTCAAAAAAGGAGATTTACTGGCCTATGTAGGTGACCCTCTGGGTGAGGTCGAAACAAAAGTTATGAGTTCAATTTTTGGGATTGTAATCGGAAAGACAAACCTGCCGCTGGTTCATGAAGGGGATGCTATATATCACATTGCCAGATATCCAGAAGCAGAAGAGGTTTCTAATTATATAGAATCATATCATGATGAACTTGATCCTCTAAACGATGAAATAGCAGACAAGAACAATTCCCTGGCATAATTTTTTGGATTTTTTAAGAGATCTATTTTTTATCATGAATTGTCCGGATTAACTTTTTAATGGCAAATCCACTAGAATCAAATTTATTACGTCAACGTTTCACACAGATAGATTTTCTTTTTTTCTTGATGTATACTCGATTGTACTGAGCAGATTTCGTTCTTGTAATTTATTTTTGGAGCATAGTGCCGGGAAGATTGCTTTTATCCAATTACAGATATTTCATATATTCAGTATGTAATGTGTTAATTTTATTCGTGAGAATGGTTTTTATCTATACAACCTGAACAGATTAAAGGTCAATTAAATTATTATAACAGTCATTGCATATACTTATTAAAAGTATCCACTCAATTTCTTAACAGAGGATTTTTGTATGTCTTTCCAGAAAAATTATAGTGAAAAAAGTTTCACAACTGACGTTTTTGATTTATGGGAAGACAATGTTGCAATCCTATCTGTGAATGGAATTATTTCTTACACAAATAAAAGCTGGAAACAGTTTTTTGAGAATAATTATCTGAATCCTGAAGAATACAATGAAGGTATAAATTACCTGAAGGTATGCGATGAAGCAATAGGTGAAAATTCAAACGGGGTTTCTGTTGCAGCAGAAGGAATAAGGGATGTAATAAGCGGGAAAATAGATGCATTTAAAGTTGAATATCCATGCCACAATTCGGATGAAAAACGCTGGTTTTTGCTGAAAGCCACGCCGCTTTCAAAGACCTATCCGACAAGTGTTCTTCTGCAGCATATAGATATAACGGAAATTAAAGAATCTGAAATTGTATCTCAAAGAAAGTTTGCTATCGAAGATACAATTTCTTCAGTATCATCCTTATTCATTGCACCGGATAATATCGATAGTGCAATCGTGAAGTCCCTTGGAAAAATTGGAAAATTGTGTGGTGCCAGCAGAGCGTACCTGTTTTTGTTCCATGAAAATGAAAAGGTGATGGACAATACACACGAATGGTGTATGGAAGGTGTAGATCCCCAGAAAGAGAATCTTCAGGAATTGCCTGTTGACATGTTTCCCTGGTGGATGCAGAGACTCAGGAAAGGTGAATACATCCATATCACCGATGTTTCTTCATTACCAATTGAAGCTTCTGCAGAACGTGAAATCCTTGAAATGCAGCACATCAAATCTCTCATAGTACTACCTGTATATATTGATGGAAAAATATCGGGATTTATCGGGATGGATAATGTAATAGGTACGGGAAAATGGAATGAAGAGGACGTCTCTATGCTTCAGATGGTAGCTACTGTGATCGGTCAGGGCCTGAAAAGTCAACGTGCTGAAAAAGAACTGCACAAAAAGGCTGATTTTGAACACCTCATTAGTGAGATATCGTCGGATTTTGTGACATTGAGTGTGGATGAGGTTGATACGGGGATCGAACGTGCTCTGGGTTCTATTGGGGCTTTCACCGGGGCTGACCGTGCTTATGTGTTCCTATTTAAGGGAGGATATGAGCGTGTGGCAAACACTCACGAGTGGTGCAATGAGGGTATTGAGCCACAAATCGACAACCTTCAGGATATTCAGCTGAGTGAAGAATTGCCGTGGCTTGCTGAACATATACTCAACTGTGAGATATTTTATGTACATGATGTTGCATCCCTGCCCAAACAGGCACAACTAGAACGTGAACTTTTCGAATTACAACACATTCGATCACTTATCACTGTACCTATGATTCAAGAAGGCCAGCTTATTGGTTTCCTGGGTTTTGATGCTGTGTATGAATATCGAATATGGACTGATACTGACAGGGACCTGTTGAAGCTGATTGGCCAAAACATTACCCATTTGCTTAAAAGCAAAAGTGACAAAGAAACGTTGATCAATTCAGAAAAAAAGCTGCAGGAGAGGGAAGCTCTTTATCGGGCTGTAACTGAAAATAGTCACGATGCTATATTTATTCAAAAAGGTAACAAGCTGCTTTTTGTGAATGATACTGTCTGTAAGCTCCTTGGATATACAAAAGATGAATTATATGAAATGAAGGACTGGGATCTAATCCATTCGGATGATAGGGAAAAATTGCAAAACTATGCACTAAGAAGAGCATCGGGAAAAGATGTCCCTTCTACATATGAGGTTAAAGTATTAACAAAAAGTGGGGATACTTTGTATGTAGAGTTTGCGATTACTTCTATTATTTACAAAGGGGAATATGCAGCTCTTTGCAGTGCAAGGGATGTCACCCAGCGTAAAAAAATGGAAGAGGATATTAAAGACAAATTGAATCAGATAGAAATGATAAATGCAAATGTTCCCAATGTCATCTGGAAATCTGACATCGATAAAAATAGTAATTTTATAAACACATATATTTCCGAAGCTGTAGATCAATTATTAGCTCTTCCTCCAAATACGATTAATAACCAGTGGGACAAATATTTCAGTTACATCAAACCCCAGTATATGAATGGTGCAATGGATGCCTTCACACAGGGAATTGCCCATCCCGGCGAAACCATATCCCGGGAATATGAAGTAGTAAAAGCAGATGGAACAGATGCATGGTTTTTTTCCTCTGGAAAGGTGTTCCATAATAATGGTAGCTTGCAGGTTTACGGTAATACCATCGATATAACCGGGCGAAAAAAGGTTGAAAAGGCTCTTATCCAATCGAAGCTTCTTGCTGAGGAAGCAAGCAAGACCAAATCCGAATTCCTCGCAAACATGAGCCACGAACTCCGCACCCCTCTTAATTCAATTATCGGTTTTAGCCAGGTGCTTGATTCATGTGAATTCGGTACTTTGAATGAAAAGCAATCAAGATATTTATCCAATATCCTTTATAGTGGAAAACATCTTCTTGACCTGATCAATGATATACTTGACCTGTCCAAAATTGAAGCAGGCAGGATGGATTTTGAAGGTGAAGACATTAATATCTCTGAAGTTATTATTGAAACCATTACGATGCTCGGGCCGGTGGCAGAAAAGAAAGATGTCAATATGAAATGTACGAATGGGCCTGAATCTCTGGAAATACATGCAGATAGTATGAAAATCAAGGAAATTATGCATAATCTGCTGAGCAATGCAATAAAATTTACACCGGAAAATGGTGAGGTCAAGGTCAACTTAAAAGTTATCGATGACCAAATCCATGTATCTGTTTCAGATAATGGTACTGGCATTCCAAAAGAAAAGCATGAAGAAATATTTGATCCATTCCGCCAGGCAGATTCATCTTCCTCTCGCAAATTTGGAGGGACTGGTCTGGGTCTTGCCCTTGTCAAAAAATATGTAGAAATGCATGGTGGGGATATCTGGCTATACAGTGGAGTTGGTAAGGGCAGTACCTTTACGTTCACAATACCTGCCAGTGTGTAATTCTTAGAGATTAATTTATAGTGTGATTTAAGATTAAAAATTGCATGGATTGCTCTGCTCACATTTGCATGGCACAAATACAATATATGTTTACCGCAGAATTAGAATAGTATGGCTACTTCTTTTGTATAAGCAAATCGGGAAAAATTAAAATCAAATTCGAGAAGTATTTGCTCTCGGCATTGAATTAATTCCCTGGATGAATGGTAGGAATATTTTTCCTGTATGAGAAAAACCGGCTATTGAATATTATTGGGGTGGATGCCAGTGCAATTATTATCATTGCCCATGCACCGAGTCCTATTGCTGCGTATATCGGATACTGGAACATTTCACCGAACATTGTCGACTCTATCATAATGCCAGCAGATCCCAGGGTCTGAACCATTTTTAGACCTGTATTTGTAAATATGTGCCAGAAAAATATAGATGCTACCAGTAACATTCCTGCTTTTGCTGTAAGATAACATGCTGGGTGGCTTTTAAACGTGCCCTTTCCGGATATTTTGCTTTTTTGGCTCATGATATTCCACAGATACTTTATATTATACAATAGGATTCGCATCTATATAAAAAAATCCGGATTTATTAATTATGAACAATATTATTCATGAACAATTGAGCAAAATTACAACATATATTTTGTTGTTATTATTATTTATCAGTTTAAATTAAATTAATCTTCAATTTTAAGTTAATTTATATTGTATAAAAAAATGTATATTTGTTCTACTGTTATCTGAAGTTCACAGTACAGATATAAATTAAAATGCTAGTTATTTGAATTGATTGTACTGTTCCCTTATTTTATCATATTTCTCTATGCGACGGAAAATTCCTATATACCTGTGCCACCCACATCACTATGGGAGTTGAGGGTAGATTATGCAGATATACAAAAATAGGGTGGATGCCGGGCGCAAACTGGCTGGTGAATTAAGTGAGTATGCAAACAGGAAGGACGTTATTTTGCTTGCCCTTCCAAGGGGTGGAGTGCCGGTTGCATATGAAATTGCAAAACAATTGAAAGTACCTATGGACATTTTTCTGATTCGAAAACTGGGTGTTCCCGGGAATGAAGAACTGGCAATGGGAGCTATCGATTCCGAGGATGTCCGTGTACTGAATCAAGATATAATCAGGTCTTTCGATATCTCCGATAGAATGATTGCCAAAGTTGCAGCTGATGAACGTAGAGAGCTACATAGAAGAGAACGGCTATACCGGGGAGATCGCAAACGTCCAGAAGTAAAGGGTCGTACTGTGATTCTGATTGATGATGGTTTGGCTACAGGTGCCACTATGCTAGCTGCAGTTAAAGCATTGCGTTCAAAAAACCCATCAAATATAGTAATTGCTGTCCCGGTTGCCTCCTTAGATACATGCAGGGCTTTTGAAAGGGAAGTTGACGATCTAATCTGTGGCGCCACTCCGGAACCTTTCCATGGTGTAGGTGCCTGGTATGAGGACTTCAGGCAGGTAAGCGATGAGGAAGTCTGTGATATGCTGGAAAAAAGTATTTCATTACAAAAGCCAGGGGCGGACTGAATATGGTTATTAATAAAATCCAGGAAACTGTACGCATCCAGATGGATTCTATTATCCTTGAGGGTGATTTGGAAGTCCCTGAAGGTGCTGAGGGATTAGTTATATTTGCTCATGGCAGTGGAAGTAGTCGACATAGTATACGTAACAAAACAGTTGCAAAAATGCTGCGGCAGAATAAAATGGCTACTCTTCTCTTTGATCTATTAACTCCAGAAGAAGAAGAAATCGACAATGTTACCGCACACTTGAGATTCGATATAGATCTTCTTTCTGAACGTCTTATAGGAACCACTGATTGGGTCCTCCAAAACCCGCCTACCAAAAATTTGAATATCGGTTATTTTGGAGCCAGTACAGGTGCTGCAGCTGCCCTTAGTGCAGCCAGTAAACGTTCAGACAAAATTGGTGCAGTGGTTTCCAGGGGAGGCAGACCTGATCTGGCAGAACAAGCCCTTCCGAGTGTAAAAGCACCTACCCTTCTGATAGTTGGAGGGAAAGATTATCAGGTTATAGACATGAATCGTGAGGCATTAAAAATATTAAACTGCAAGAAAGAACTCCAGATTATCCCAGGTGCCACCCATCTTTTCGAGGAGCAAGGAGCACTGGAGGAGGTAGCAAAGATCGCAGGAAATTGGTTTGTTGAATATTTAATCACAGACTAATTGAATTTCCTTTGGTTGTAGGTATAAGAATATTTTTGCTTAATCTGCAACTCTCTTTTATATATTTTGATACAGGAAAATTGCATATATGAAGTAACTCTCCACTGTCCAAAAAACATCCTAATAAAATTGGCCCGTAATTTATTTAATTATGGAATTAATTCCTATATTGAGGAGAGTTTTGGTATGAAACTCTCCTGTATGTTAAGCCAACCGCTGAGAAGGAACGGTTGAAAGGAGTGGTGGTACGAAAGTGGGAACATTATAGCAGCGATTTTCCCACTACTTTATATTTTACTTTAATTATATACTAAAATTCAGTTTATACTCTTCTAAAAGTCAGGGCTTACGCTGTTTTTGTGTTTTGTTTGTAAGAAAATTACAGTATTGCACTTATTATTGGTACATTGATGTCTGGTAGGAAAACAAAGTGTAGTTTGAGAAGCACTATCCAATATAAAACTTAACTGGGAGATTACTTCTCCCAGTAAGGAGCAAATCCATATTTTGCATAGACATCCGTCAACCATTTGCGCTCACTGGACAATGGCCAATTATCTTTATCAAATCCTTCCGCTTCTTCAAGTAGAGACCTGTCGTGATGAAATACAAACCTGTGCTCTCCTTCTTTCAAAGACAATGCTTCCCAGGGAACTGCAAATAACTTGTCTTTGAAGGAAAGGGCTGCATAGGCAACCGTACCAAAGTCCAGATCTATCATCAGTTCTTCTATATGGCCAATGTCTTCACCGTTTAAATCTTCTACTTTGTCTTTTTCGATTGTACTTGCTGACAAAAATTTAGGTGCATTTCCATTCATTTTTCCCACTCCTATTAAATGAAAGGCATGCGAACAGGATATTCTGATTTCTTATACCTGCGGTTAAACCAGAATGAAACAAATTCTTTCACCGCAGCTACAAATCATCCCCCCATACCTTCCATACTGTCTTCTTTTTTGATGGTTGTTAAAAGTATCGCCTATATGGACCATCTAAAGCTATTTCTGGTAGTAAACACAAATTTATACAGGATATTTTAAGGTGGGGGCCATGGAGTCATTTCGGAAACTTGTAGAACTTTATGAAAAATTAGATAATTCTACATCTCATAAGAAAATAATTGAATTGCTGGCAGAGCATTTTCAAAAACTTGAGCCGGCAGAGGTGAAAATAACCGCATATCTTGCACTTGGTACAATCGGTCCCCGTTTTGAAAAAATTGATTTGGGAATTGGAGATAAATATGGTATACAAGCCATCTCCAAGGCCTATGATGTGGATATAGAAAAAGTAGAGATAGCATTTGAGAATCAAGGAGATCTGGGGGATGTGGCTTCTGATCTTAATGATAGACAGCGAAGTTCACTTACGCTCAAGTATGTCTTTCAGCATTTTGTGCAGATAAGGGACGTTTCAGGAAAGGGTAGCCAAAAAAGAAAGATAAATCTACTCGCAGAAGTCCTGTCACAGGCCAGGCCTTTGGAATCCAGATATATTATGCGTATTGCACAGGGAAATCTGAGGCTGGGTTTTGGTGAGAAATTTCTTCTGGAAGCTCTGGCTCTGGCCTTTACAGGTAGCCGGAATAATACAGCCAAAGTGGAAGATACATACAATGTATGTACTGATATCGGTCAGCTTGGCGAGTCTCTGGCAAAGCACGGGATGAGTTCACTGGGAAAATTTTCCATTAAAATAGGCCGGCCTGTCCAGATGATGCTAGCCAGCAGGGTAGATACTATGGAGGAGCTGAATGAGAAATTCTCTGCAACCATGGCAGCCGAGGAAAAATATGATGGAGAAAGGGTTCAGGTACATGTGGACGGGGATAATATAAAGGCGTTCTCAAGACGGCTAACTGATATTTCTGCACAGTTTCCTGATGTCATTGAGGCTGTTCGCGAAAGTGTAAAAGCTGAAAAAGTTGTCTTAGATGGAGAAATAGTTGCCTATAGGCAAGGGGAGTTCCTTCCTTTCCAGGAGCTTATGCAGCGCAGGCGAAAGTATCATGTCAAGGAATATGTGGAAAAAATCCCAGTTGCCGTATTTTTCTTTGATATTATATATCTCGATGGTAAATCCCTGATGAACAGGGCTTATCCTGAAAGGAGACAAGTTTTGGAAGAAAATCTCGTAGAGACAGAAAAAGTAAAACTTGCAGGTCGGGTTGTGAGTGCAGATTTCTCCCGGATACAGCGTTTTTTCGATTCTTGTGTGGAGAAGGGAATGGAAGGCATAATTATTAAGTCAGTAAAGGCTAAATCCACTTACAGGCCGGGAAAAAGGGGTTGGTTGTGGGTTAAGTGGAAAAAGGAATATATTGAAGACGTAAGAGAAACCTTTGACCTGGTGATTGTTGGAAGTTATCATGGTAAAGGGAGGCGCAAAGGTTCATTTGGAGCATTGTTATGTGCTGTGCTCAATGAAAGCGAAAAACGGTATGAAACTCTGGCTAAAGTAGGTACGGGTTTCAAAGATGAAGACTTTGCGGAAATCAACGATCTTCTAAAAGAATACTCCGTTGAAAAACAACCTGTCAACATTTTGGTAGACAGTAACATGCAACCAGATAAATACATTGAACCATCTGTTGTTATCGAAGTAATTGGATCGGAGATTACTTCAAGTCCCTCCCATACATCAGGTCAGGAAAATTCAGGGAATGGATACGCGCTACGTTTTCCACGTTTCCTTAGGATAAGGTATGACAAAGGCCCAGAGGATGCAACTACAGTTGAAGAGGTGAAATATCTGAAATGATCAATCGGGAAATAGCCAAACTGCTCTATGAGATTGCGGATATATTTGAATATAAAGAAGTAGAGTGGAAACCTCGTGCATACCGCAAAGCAGCCAGAAAAATAGGGGATATGAGGGAAGACATCTCAGGGCTCTACTCAAAAAAGGGCAGGGAAGGATTGGAAAACATTCCCGGTGTTGGGAGCCGTATTGCAGACCACATTGTTGAATATATTGAGACCGGTTCTGTGGAAGAATTTAGAAAGATAAGAAAGCAAACTCCCAGGGGTGCTAGTAAGATAATAAAGATTAGAGGACTTGGTCCTAAAAAGGCAAAAAAACTCATGGATGAACTTGACATACAATCAATACCCGATCTGAAAGAGGCAATTAAAAATCAGGAGATCCGCAAACTTGAAGGGTTTGGGAAAAAGACTGAAGAAAATCTGGATAAAGCAATTTCCCAATACGAAAAAAGCCATGAACGCATGCTTTTACCAAAAGCAATGGATTTGGCGGAAGAAATTATAGCTTATATGGAAGAAAACACTACCCTGAAAAAAATAGATTACGCTGGGTCTCTGCGGCGGATGAAGGAAACGATCGGGGATATTGATATACTGGTTGTTGCTTCGGATCCTGAAGAAGTCATGGATGCCTTTGTTAATTTTGAAAATGTGGACGAGGTTGAATCCCGGGGTAAGACACGCAGTACAATAATATTCCAAAACGGCGGTCATGTAGATTTGAGAGTGGTTCCTGAAAGTAGTTATGGAGCAGCATTACAGTATTTTACAGGTTCAAAGGATCATAACATCGAACTGAGAAATCTTGCCCTCTCGAAAGGCTATAAGCTTTCGGAATATGGATTGTTTAAAGAGGATTCCAAAATAAAGATTGAAGGAAAAGAAGAAGATAGAATCTACGCAAAATTAGGCTTAAGTTTCATTCCGCCACAACTGCGGGAAAACAGGGGAGAGTTGGAATGTGCAAAAAATACACTTCCTTCACTGGTGAAAGTAGAAGATATCAGGGGCGATCTGCATGTCCATACCTCTTACAGTGACGGAACGGATAGCCTCAATTCTATGATCACACAGGCCGATAAATTGGGATATGAGTATATTGGTATCACTGATCATTCCAGATCCCGCAAGATCGCCGGTGGTTTAGGTACCGATAAGGTAAAAGATCAGTGGAAGGAAATAGATGGACTCCGCGAGGATTTTGATATAGAAATCCTGAAAGGTATTGAAGTGGATATCCTTCCTGATGGAAGTTTGGATTGTCCGGATGACATTCTTGAGGAAATGGATATTGTCGTGGGATCTATTCATTCCGGTTATAAGTCTTCCAAAAAGAAAATGACTGAAAGGATAACTACGGCCCTGCAAAATGAATTTTTGCATGTGCTGGGACATCCTACAAGCCGCAAGATTGGTATTCGGGAAGCATATGATGTTGACCTTGACAAAATCTTCGAAACAGCGGCAGAAAACGGTAAACTTATGGAAATAAACAGCCAGCCGGAAAGGCTTGATCTTAACGACAACCTGATTTTACGAGCCAAAGAATATGACCTTAAGTTTTGCATCAGCAGCGACAGTCATTCCTCTGCACAACTGGATTTCATGAAATACGGTATCGGACAAGCACGCAGAGGATGGCTTACAAAGGATGATATTGCGAACACTTATTCACTGAAAAAACTGAAACGATTGATTGGCTGAAAGTTCCAAAATGTTTCCATATCGTTCATATTTCCGGGCAAGGATATTAGACATAAATATTAGAATTATTGTTAAAGAAGGCAATGACAAAAATACAGTTCAAGTCCTTCTATCAGGCAAAGTGTAAAGAGGATTTGAGAGCAAAGGGGCCCTTACCCAATGCTCTCAACTCATACCCCACTCCTTTTTTCAGTCGCAACCCCTATTACGACTGATTTTTGTGAGAGTTCCCTTTCCTCTCACTCCAACTTAGTAAATGAGGTCTTTATATATATACAAAATGGCCAGAAATATTGTATGCAATTAGAATTTTCAATAGCATTTTAATTGATTTTTATGTATGTTTTGACTTTAATTTAAATCGACAACAGGAAATGCATATAAAATATATGTCTCCGATGGTTTACGCAGCCTGTGGCGGGAATTCCTTTTTCTTGTCCCCATCCCCAATAAAACGTACATTTTTCAATATATCAGGTTTTATGCTTTATCTTTTAAGTGGGCAGCATCGAGGATTGATTTCCCGACTCTTCTTACCAATTATAATAAATATCAGGTTATGTTAAATATCATATACTGATTCTTCAAATATGGAGTGGGAATATGACAGAACCAGAAAAGGAAATTGAGAAGAAGTATTCATACAATAAACAGGAACTTATTGGATTTTTGGATCAGTTTAAGACCCAAATTAAGGCTGGAAAAATAGAGATCGGACAAGAACATGTTGAGATACCCGATGGCAACATGGACGTAGAATATGGTTTCAAAATTGAAAATGGCCAAAAAGAGATTGAAATAGAAATAAAATGGAAAAAATAAAAAGATAATATTACTTTGAAAAGATTACATATAATATTATTGTATATTGATGGGCCAGGGAATAAACTACATCAGGTGTTATAAACTCCTTTCATTGTGGTCTGGTGGTGGATAAAACAATTTTTATCCTGCATTATACCCTACCCATCAATATATCTATATGATTTTTTGGGGATATAAGTAGCGGAACGAGGAGTTCTGAACTTTCTTATCTATTCAAGGGATAGTTGAAGGTTCCTTGTTTTAATATTGCTTTAAAAAGTTAGACAATTTAGTTAATCATGAACTAAAAAAAGTGTAAGATGGAAAAGTTCCATCTTTGAATTATTCATAGTTTGGTTGTCTTTATGGGACGACCATCACAGACGTTTTCGCATGACGTACGACATTTTCTGCTACACTTCCCAATAAGAGCTGGGTTAGACCTGTTGCACCCAGTGTTCCCATTACGATGAGGTCCATATTGTTTTCCTTCGCAAAGTTGACTATCCCCTCAGATGGATGATCTTCAACGGTAACTGGTTCTACTTCGACTCCAGCTGCTTTACCCACTTCAACAACATATTCAGTGGCTTCCTTTCCTTCCTTTTCTAAATGGGTACGCGTTCCTTCAGCCCAGCTTTCTCCGCGAACTGCAGCAGAAACACCTACTGGCGGTATGACAAATAAGGCCTTGACCTTTGCATCGGTTGATTTTGCAAGATCTATACCCCAATCTACCGCATTCTTTACATTCTCAGATCCATCAGTAGCGATTAATATATTTTCAATTTTCTCACTCATTAAAATGCCCCCAATTATTATACAGAGAGATAATCCTATATAGTTTTTGGTCAAAACGCAGAAATTATTAAAATAAATTAAATATTAATATAATGTATTATATGTTTTTTATAGTTATAAGTATGTCTTTTCTACAAACCGGATAATAATATGCATAATCAAGTGTTTTATATGTTGGAAACCTAGTTTTTTATGGGATTTTGGGGGTGCGAGTAAATGAAAGTATTAGTAACATACATAACTCGAACGGGAAATACAAAGAAAGTTGCAGAAGCAATTTTTGATGGGATTGATGAACAAAAAGAAATGAAACCATTAGATGAAGTTAATAGCTTAGATGGTTACGATCTAACTTTTATTGGTTTTCCGATTAATCAATTCTATCCACCAGAAACAGCGCAGAAATTTTTAAGCAATCAAACATCTGGTAAAGACATTGCTTTGTTCATGACTCATGGAGTACCTGAGGGTACAGGATTGATACTGGATTGGATATCTACAGCTAAAGAAATGGCATCCGGGGCAAATATTATAGGTACTTTCAATTGTCAGGGTAAAGTTGCCCGGAAAGTACTGGATATTCTACAGGACTCTGATGATCCGGAAATGAGAGATTTTGCTAATATGTGTGCTCTGGCTAAAGAGCAGCCAGACAGAACTAGGTTGCAAAAAGCGCGTAAATTTGCAAAAGCGATGATATATCAAAAAAAGGAATATATAGCACCATAAGAGTAAATTTTCTAATTTATTTTTTTAGATATGGTGCTTTATTGTTACTTTATAGATTTAGTACCTTTATTTTTCACAGGTTCGGTTCAATGCCTTCATCCAGCAAGACTTTTGCCGTCCATTTCGCTGCATTTCCCGTTACACTTGGGCATTTATCATCATGCCCTCCAGCTTCTTCAAAAGCTTCAAATTCCCGGGGATCCCACAGATTGTAGGATTTCCCAAATACTTCTTTTTGGATATCATTGCAGATGATACTACCATATTTATCAATGAATTCTTCTCTAACTTTCCTTGATAATTTAGATGACTCCATCCAATCCGCAACGTCCCCTTCGCCGAACTGATCCCTTTTCCTACCGAAAAAAGCGCTAATAGCCATCATAGCTCCACTATATCCGCCACAGGTCCCATCACCATCCAGTGAGCCTCCGCCAGCAAGGGAGTGGGATGCCTGGATCACTTCATCATCTATTCCACCAAAAATATCCTGAATTGCTGAAAGGACGGCTTGAGAGCAGTAACCATATTTCCTTTCGTACTCAAAACCTTTATCGTAAGCCCTGTCTAGAATTTCCTGCTGGTTTTCAACCATAATATACCCCCTTTACCAAATAATATTGTCCTCGTTGTGGATATATATTTTCCCTTCAGTGTTTAGTTAGTTTAATCGAATATAATTTCCAAAATGCCGGGTATTCAATAGGATAATTGTAGCATGATAAAATATCAATTCTGTAGAAATCATGTTGAAATTGACACCCAACAAATCTTGATAATCGTGTGAATCTCGAGGATTTCTACAAAGGCTAAATACAGTTCTTATAATTGAACTCAAATCACATTCGTCTTATTCTATCTTCAGATTTCCAGCAGATTCCCATTCATCTGGTTTTTCATCCTGTACATTAACCGTAGTCATAATCTCCTGAAAACTTTCAAGGGCGGATTCCAGATTCTCGACAATTTCATTTGCCAGAATATCCGGTTCAGGCAGATTGTCAAGGTCGGCCAGACTTTCATCCTTGAGCCAGAATATATCCAGGTTGGTTTTGTCCCTTGCTACAATTTCATCGTAGGTGAATCTACGGAAACGTCCCTCTGGATTGTCTTCACTCCACGTTTCTTCCCGGTTGAAACGGTTTTCCGGATTGTAGCACCTGATGAAATCTTCAAGATCGGAGTATCTCATCGGGTTCTTTTTCAGGGTATGATGGACATTGGTACGATAATCATAAATCCAGACTTCTTTTGTCCAGGGGTCTTTAGCAGCCTTTTTTGCTTCAAAGAAGAGCACGTTTGCTTTCACACCGTTTGCATAGAAGATGCCTGTAGGCAGTCGCAGTATGGTGTGCAGGTCGGTGGTTTCAAGAAGTTTTTTGCGGACTGTTTCTCCAACCCCGCCTTCGAACAAAACATTGTCCGGAAGGACCACTGCTGCCTGACCTCCAGCTTTCAACATGGTGCGGATGTGTTGCAAGAAGTTGAGCTGCTTGTTACTTGTGGTGACCCAGAAGTCCTGCCTGTTATAGGTGAGGTCCTGCTTTTCGAGCTCTCCTGCATCGTTGGTGAAGGTCATGCTGCTCTTCTTACCAAAAGGGGGATTGGTGAGGACATAGTCGTAGCGTTTACCTGCATCGGCAATCAGCGCATCAGTGTTGTCGATCATCGGTTCCCCGTCGATCTCACCGATGTTGTGGAGGAAGAGGTTCATCAGCGCAAGTCTGCGTGTACCGGCCACAATTTCGTTACCCGAAAAGGTCTGGTCTTTCAGGAAACGATTCTGTTCCCGGTTCAATCTTTCTTCCCGGTTTTTGAGGAAGTCATAGGCTGCCAGGAAGAAGCCACCGGTACCACAGCAGGGATCACCTATGGTTTTGAGGGGTTCGGGTTGCAGGCATTCCACCATGACCTTGATGAGAGGACGGGGTGTGAAATACTGGCCTGCACCGCTTTTGGTATCTTCTGCATTTTTCTGCAAGAGCCCTTCGTATATCTCACCCTTGGTGTCCACACCCATCATGACCCAGCTTTCCTTATCGATCATGTCAATGACCTTGTACAGCATTGCCGGGTCACTGATCTTGTTCTGGGCTTTGAGGAATATCTGGCCGAGCATACCGGGCTTTTTCCCCATTTCCTCAAGCAGTTTCCTGTAATGGGTGTCCAGTTCCGCCCCACGTTTCTGTTTCAATTCTTCCCACGAGTATTCTTCGGGAATCCCGATGTCCCGGTTGTAGGGTGGTTTGTTATACTCGCTGGCCATCTTCAGGAAAATAAGATAGGTCAATTGCTCCAAATAATCTCCGTAACTGACCCCGCCGTCACGCAGGACGTTGCAGAAGCTCCAAACCTTGGATACTATGGATGATGTGTTTTCTGACATATTAATTCCATATTATTTTAATCATCTTAAACAAAAGCCGTTGCCTACTTTCAAGTTCATCTGGCCCAAATTTGGTGCTTAATGGAATCATTTCATCAAGAGAATATTTGTTTTTGAAATTTCTTATATCCAATTTTGATTTATAGAAGTCTTCCCTTAATGTTTCGTTCCAATAAAGTGTATTATTATATGACTTTAATTTTTGGAGATAAGATTCATTCCCACTAGAAATATTATCTTTGCCTTTGAGTAAAAGAATTCCTCCTAATCTATTTCTTTCCTGTTCGAATGTATCTTCATCTTCATTGAATAGTTTTAGATTTTCCTCATTTCTTGATAATATATGTTCAATATGGAAACCGTTTTTTGGTCCTGTTTTTGTGACCAAGTTTTCAAATGGGTGTTTCATATTCAAATTCGTGTTTTCTGCAATGAACTTTTCAATTCGTGCAAAAAAATACCTCTTAAAACGCATATTGAGATTTATTCCGGTATTTCTGAAAAAAGCATATTGAATAGGTTCTTTTGCTTCTGAATTCCTTTGTTTCGATAACTGTTCGAGCAAATACTTATCAAAAGTACCTCTTATATTGTCAAGTGTTCCATCTCTAATTTCACTTGATATTTTGTACAATGTTTGATTGAATACATTGCTTTCATAAGCATTTTGAAGTTGATGTAAAGCAAAAAAACGGTCCAATTCATAAGATATTTTTTCTATTTTTTCATCTTCTTCGGCATCATTTAGTTTGCAGGAAGATAATATTAGTAAAAATTGACCATCCATCTCATTTAGCTTATTGAAGAAAACATGGTCAAACCCATTCCCATAATTTGAATATGATTTCCATATTTTTGTATATAATTGTGTGTAATAAGTGAATGTATTTTCAAGAAATTTCTTCACTTCGGATGGATTGTGCTTTAATTGCAAGATATTATTAATGTCATTTTTGAACATCTCTCGGTGATAATCATCATCAAAACGTTTACCTTCACTCTGTGTATTTGCGAATTTAGCTTTTAGTAAGTATCTAAAAAACGTATCGATTTCAGGCTCTGTAGAAATCCCCATTTGAATAATTACTGAAACAGAGACAGACCTGTCTATATTATGGATTAATAATTTGAACTTGACCTCTTTGACCTGATTTCTGTATTTTGTTGCCCTGAGTTCTTCCC